>JAHYYD010000146.1 GCA_019425105.1 Actinomycetota bacterium | reverse complement strand
GCGCCGAGATCCACGAGGTGCCCTCCATCATGGAGGACGAGTCCACGTACGTGGTGGTCTGCACGCGCATTAAGTAGCGCGTCCCCACGTGGGGGAGGGGAGCGTCGCGGTGGTTGCTGCGGCGCTTTCCTTATATAGTGACGTGGCGCACAAAAACGTGTCGTTCTGTCAGATCGATTCTTTCGATTGGTAGTTTGTCATGTGGCTGCGCCGCGCTGGGAGAATCGATCCTACAGAAGAGTTTTTACGCTGCTGTCCCGCGTGTCAGTGGGATTGTGTGCACCTGGATGCATCACGGGCTTTTCGTGCTGGAAGTGTGTGCGTCTCCCCGTAAACTAGGGGCAGTATCTAGGAAGGTGTCACGTGAGTACCAACAACACCCCTCTGTCGACTCAGATCGAGCGCAACCTACGCGATCTCGCCATGCTCGAGCGCGCGGCATTCCCGCGTCCCGATCACACTCGCATCATCGCCGTTGCGAACCAGAAGGGCGGCGTGGGTAAGACGACGTCCGCTGTGAACATCGCGGCGGGCCTCGCGATTGGCGGGCTATCGGTGCTCGTCGTCGACGCCGACGCGCAGGGTAACGCGTCCAGCGCGCTCGGCGTTGCGCACCCGGCCGGTACGCCCTCCACGTACGGCGTCATCATCGGGGGTGCCAGCGTCGCGGACGTCGTACAGCCGTGCCCCGATGTCGACGGGATCCTCGTCTGCCCGGCAACGATTGACCTGTCCGGAGCCGAGATCGAGCTCGTCGACGTTGATCGGCGCGAGTATCGCTTGCGCGACGCCCTGCGCGAGTACGTCGTCGAACACCCGGAGATCGATATCGTCCTGATTGACTGCCCACCGTCCCTCGGCCTCGTGACCCTGAACGTCATGGTGGCCGCGGACGAGGTCATGATCCCGATCCAGGCGGAGTACTACGCGCTTGAGGGTCTGAGCCAGCTGTGGAACACCGTTGAACGCATCGGCGTCGACCTCAATCCGGGACTGCGCGTCTCGGGCATGCTGCTCACGATGGCAGACAAGCGCACCCGGCTCTCCGAGGAGGTGGAGGGCGAGGTGCGCTCGCACTTCCCCGAGCAGACATTCGAGACTGTCATTCCGCGTTCCGTACGCATTTCAGAGGCTCCGAGCTACGGCCAGACGGTTATCACCTACGACCCGCGCAACGTTGGCGCGATCGCGTATCGCAAGGCCGCGCTCGAGCTGTGTCAGCGCCTTTCTGCAGCTGAATAGCGATTGTTTCACGTGAAACATGCGGAGTTTTCCGCATGTTTCCGCAGCTCGGCACGTATTTGTCACGATGGGTGATCATTGGTGCAACAAAGTGACGAACGACGCTTAGTTGCTGCTCTCATGGCATTGTTTCACGTGAAACAATGAACCGACGCAATTGAAGGAGTATTGCAATGGCGGATGCATCATCGAAGTCTGAGGGCCGTAAGGGCACTCGAAAGCATTCCGGTCTCGGCCGGGGTCTTGGAGCCCTGATTCCTCAGGCTAGTGAGCAGACGCCACATACCGCACCCTCCGCGTCGTCCCGTCCCCTGGACGTCTTCTTCCCCGAAGGTAGCTCCGCCGGCAGGAGGGGAGGATCCGCGAAGGATCTTCTCCAGCCGAAGCGGGCCACTGCCTCGTCGAAGAAGAAGCGCCCCGCGATGCCGTCTGTCGAGGCGGCGGGTGGACGACGCGCAGGCGGCTCTCGCAGCGGCCTCGGCGGTGGAATCAATGGCTCAGATTCCCGGACGAGTGCGGCGCGTCAGCCTGTTTCGACGGTTCCTGGTGGTGCCGCCGATACTCATGCGGAGCAGGAAGTTTCACGTGAAACATCCGTCGATCATGAGCTCCTTCCGGTGCCCGGTGCTTCCTTCGCTGAAATTGCGATCGATCAGATCGTTCCCAATACGAAGCAGCCTCGCGAGGTCTTCGATGAGGACGATCTGAAGGAACTGTCAGCCTCCATCAAGGAGGTGGGCGTCCTCCAGCCCGTCGTCGTTCGTAGTATCCCCGCAACGGGCCGCTCCGAGAAACTCCAGGAGTTCCTCGCCGAGAAGCCTGAAGCGCGCTACGAGCTGATCATGGGTGAGCGCCGCCTGCGTGCCTCCGAGCTCGCGGGCGAAACCACGATTCCGGCAATCATCCGAGAGACCGACGATGGAGACCTGCTCCGCGATGCGCTCTTGGAAAACCTCCATCGGGCCCAGCTCAACCCGTTGGAAGAAGCGAGCGCATATCAGCAGCTCATGGCGGATTTCGGGGCGACTCAGGAAGAGCTCGCCAAGCGAATCGCACGCTCGCGCCCGCAGATTGCTAACACCCTGCGCCTGCTCAAGCTACCGCCGTCAGTCCAAAAGAAGGTGGCCGCACAGGTCATCACGGCGGGCCACGCCCGTGCCCTGCTGTCCCTGTCGACGGCAGAGGAGATGGAACGACTGGCTGAGCGAATCGTCGCCGAGGGTCTCTCCGTGCGTACCACCGAAGAGATTGTCCGCCTCGGAAAGGCGAAGGCTACGCCCCGTCCGCGTGCCCGCCAGCAGCGTCCTCTGTCGCCGCTTGGTGAGAGCGTCGTGTCGGCCCTGTCCGACGCGTACGATACGCGCGTGACTATCACCGAGGGGCGTAAAAAGGGTCGGATCGTCATCGAATTCGCGGGATCCGAAGATCTTCAGCGAATTGCAGACCTTATCCTCCACTGATCAAACTTCATATTTCTTTCCGCAGATCAGGCGCAGTATGTTCCCTATACGACATTTCTTGCCCTAATCTTTGGCTGAATTTACGCTTAAACTACTTTTAAGGGTCCGTCGTCGGGCCCTCGCAGTACCAGAAGGAGCGAAAGGCATGAACGCCCAAGGCAGCTCGCGCACCGTGCTTTTCGATGTCGGTGGAGTCCTCGTCGACGCCCATCCGGACCCGCACGCAATCGCTGAGTTGTTCGGCGACGACTCACGAGGCCTCACGTCGCTCGTCGATCAGGCGATGTGGGCCCATCGCGGAGAGTATGACGCGGGTTTGTCCGATCGTGAATTCTGGGATCGTATTGCGGGAGATTGCGGGCAGCCGGAGCCGTCCGGTGCTCTTTTGAAACAGCTCGTGGCCTTGGACGCGTCGCGCATGGCCAAAGCGAACGTGGCCGCGCTTGGCTTGGTGCGTCAGCTGCGCCGCCAGGCAGTGCGTGTTGGCATCCTGTCGAACGCGCCGTATCCGATCGCGAAGGCGATCCGCCGCTCCGAGTGGGGGAGCCTCTTCGACTTCTTTGCCTTCTCGTGTGACCACGGCATCTGCAAGCCGTCTCGAGGCATCTACCGCGATGTGCTCGTGCGCCTTGGCGTGCCCTACGAAGACATCGCGTTCATCGATGACCGTCGAGAGAATGTTCGTGCTGCCGAGTTACTTGGTGTCCGAGGCATCACCTGGAAGGGTGCAGAGGACGCCGAGAAGCGTCTCAAGGAGCTTGGTTTTCTTTTCTGAAAGCCTCGGTGTCGGCGAGGCGAGCTGTTAGTCGGATCGCTCAGTGCGACACAGAGCCGTACAGAGAACGAAAGTTTCATTCAATTGTGTGCTCTCGTCAATGTGCAGTACTACCTTTCACGAATGATCGCCGGAGGGCTTAGCCCGCTTGGCGGAAGCAGACAATGTTTCACGTGAAACAACATCGGCCGCGTGCCTCAATAGTGCGCGCGAACGTGATACCACCGCGGACCCGGAGCGTACCCTACATGTGCTACGCTTGCGCTGGTAGGGGTCAGAAGGCAGTCCACCCTATACGCGTCAGCGTCGGACAGCCGCAGCGCCCTACAGTGAGGACATTCGGCAGCCCCATCGGGCAGTCAGGATGTCCTCACTTGATTTAGCTCGAATTCAACGATTGTGGGTGCCACAATCGGTCGGTGATAGAGCGTGTCCGTCGTTGCATAGTGCGATGGACTGGCGATTGTTTCACGTGAAACATGTGGGCCCGGGAGGATCATCCTCCCGAGCCCACAGTGCGTTGAACGAGTGATTATTCCTCGGTCGGCGGGGCATCTTCGGAGATGATGACGCCGACGCCTTCGTCGTCGATGACGTAGTCGGCGCTGTGCACGTCGCGCCCGCCGGCCACGAAATCAACGATGTCGGCGCACAGCTGCGCGAACGACGAATCGTCGAGGGCATCGGCCGCCTGGGGGAGGAGCGATGTGTCCGTCATGCCGGGAGCGACGTTCGCGTCGATGAACCAGCAGGTGCCCTCGTCGTCGACCACGAAGTCCATGCGGGACAGGTCGCGCAGACCCAGCGTCGTGTGGGCCTCGACGGCCGCGGCCTGAAGGTCCGCGAGGATCTCGTCGGGTAGACGGGCCGGTACGAAGTACTCGGTCTCGTCCGTCGTGTAGCGTGCGTCGTAGTCGTAGCGGCCGCCATCCGTGGAGATTTCCACCGGGGGCAGCGCCTGGGGGCCGTCCCACAGGTCGACCACGGAGACGGCCACGTCGCGCCCGTCGATGCGCTGCTCGACCATCAGGCGCTGGCCGTAGGCGAAGGCATCCACCATCGCGCGGCGCAGGCTCTTCGCGTCCTTTGCGGTCGAAATACCGAGCGCAGAACCACCGTCCGTCGGCTTAATGACGACGGGGAAGGACACCGAACCCTCGAGCGCGGAGAGGACATGCGAAGCGCCCAGCTGGCGGAAAATCGCCTGCGGCAGCGTCACCCAACCGGGCGTCGCAAGCCCCGCAGAACCGAGGAGAGCCTTCGCAGTCGGCTTGTTTGACGCCAGCATCGCCTGCACCGACGAAGAACCCACGAACGGGATCCCCACGGACTCCAGGAAAGACTGCAGAGAGCCATCCTCGCCGATCGAACCGTGCACGAGAGGCCACACGACGTCGGGGGAGAAAGACTCAATCGCCTCGGCGAGGGACGCATCAACGTCAGAAATGAGAACCTCGTAGCCGAACTGCGTCAGGATGTTCGCGACGCGACGACCCGAACGAACCGACACGTCACGCTCGTGCGTCAGACCGCCGGCGATAATCAGAACTTTGGTAGCCATGGGGGTATCTCCTCGGGTAACTGTTAGCGGTCGGACCCGGCCCCGGCCTCGTTACCCGAGGCGGTACCGAACATGTCGACGATTTCCTTCTCCGCGTTGACGACCGTCGAGAGGCGACGCACGCCCTCGCGGATCTCCTCGGGAGTGGGGTAGCAGAACGACAGGCGCATGTGGTTCGAACCCGAACCGTCGTAGTAGAAGGCCGTACCTGACACGTACGCCACCTGTGCGCTCACGGCGCGTGGCAGCATGGCCTTCGCGTCGAGGCCTTCGGGTAGCGTAACCCACGTGTAGAAGCCGCCGTCCGGGACCGTCCACGTGCACGACGGCATGAACTCCTCGAGCGCGGTGAGCATCGCGCGGCAGCGCTCCGCGTACATCGAGCGGAAGGACTTCACCTGGCCGTACCAGTCGTAGTTGCTGAGGTAGTCGGCGATCGCCATCTGGCCGACCATCGACGGGCACAGGATCGCCGACTCGAGTGCCAGGACCAGCTTCGCGCGGATCGCGTGCGGCGCGTACGCCCAACCGATGCGGAAGCCGGGCGCAAACATCTTCGAGAACGAACCCAGGTAGACGACGCCCTCGGGGCTGTACGAGGCGATGGCCGGCAGCGGGTCGCTGTGGAAGCCGAGCAGACCGTAGGGGTTGTCTTCGACGATCAGGACGTGCTCACGCAGACAGATCTCGGCGATGATTGGGCGGCGCTCAGCGGAGAGCGTGACGCCCGCGGGGTTGTGGTAGTTCGGAATGATGTAGATGAACTTGATCGTGCGGCCCGA
>JAHYYD010000145.1 GCA_019425105.1 Actinomycetota bacterium | reverse complement strand
TTCGACGGCACGCCGCTTCTCGGGGGGTTCGACTGCTCGTTTGCGCATTGTCCTCATCGCTGTTGTTGCGGCGGGCTACGCGGCTTCCTTCATGGGCTTCAAGAAGCTGATCGGCGTGATGTACCCGATCATTGGCTGGCTCGGTATCGCCCTCCTCGTCGTCCTCGCGGTCGGCTGGCTGCGCGAGCGTTCCGCCGTCCTACGCGAGGAGAACCTGCGACGCAAGCTCATCCGCGTCATGGTGCGCAAGCATGCTGATGACCTTGAGTTCAAGGATGAGGACCGACTCGAGGCTCGTCATCTGGCCCGCGCATCCGTTGTCGACGGTGTTGAGTTGCGTCGCGATGCGAGCTCGATCGCGGAAGAGATTGCGGATTCGCAGGAAGACGCTGCAGCTTATGCGAGGGCAGAGTTGCCGGTCGATGAGGCACTGGTGGAAGAAGCGCTCGAGAATGGGCAGCCAAACGCCTAGTCGTTGCACAAGTCGAGGCCCATCCTTCATGAATGAAGGGTGGGCCTCACATGTCTCGGATAGGGTCCTGCGCCTGCCGATCCAGCTTGCGTATCTGGCGTGCTGCCGCCGAGGTGAATTCGATGCGGTACATCGCTAGTCGTTGAGCTCAGCGCGCAGGTCGGCCAGACTGACGCGCTGCCCGTCGTCGTTGCGTACCGCCTCGCGGAAGGCTTCGAGGTCGCGCGCGTCCTCAAGCTCTTCCAGGGCCAGCAGGTCCTCGACGCCGATCACGATCGCAGTGAGGCGGCCGTTCTTCGTCACTCCGATACGCTCGCCGCCGTAGGAAGCTCGCCCGAGGACGTCGGAGAGATTTGCGCGCAGCTCGCGAGTCGAGAGCGTCGTGGCAAGTGTGTTCATAGTGTCATGTTAGTACAATATGTACACATTTACGCCTTTGTTACTCATCGTGAGCGTGAACAATTTCCCACGGACATACCCGACGCCCAGGTGAGCGTCTACCGTGGAACGAGGCCTCGGCCTCGTGAAACGTTCGCAATCGGAAGGACCCTATGTCCAAGAAGTACCTCTCCGTCGCCTTCGCCTACGTGGGAGTCGTCATCGGCGCGGGCCTGGCGAGTGGCCAGGACCTGCTCCAGTACTTCCTCTCCTTCGGCGCGAAGGGCCTGATCGGCATCGCGGCCCTGGGCGTCCTCAACGTCGTCTTCGGTGTCGTCGCGCTCCAGCTGGGCTCCTACTACCGATCCGGCCATCACGACGAAGTCTTCGAACGCATCACCCACCCGGCGCTGCGCCGCGTCATCGACGTCGTGCTCGTCTTCTCGGGCTTCGCGATGGGCTTCGTGATGCTCGCGGGCGCCGGCGCGAACCTCGAGCAGCAGTTCGGCCTGCCCGCGTGGGCGGGTAGCGCCCTGTGCGCGGTGCTCGTGATCCTCACGGCCTTCCTCGACTTCGACCGGATCATGAAGGTGATCGGCGTCTTTACGCCCATGATCATCGTCGCCATCACGATCCTCACCATCTACTCGCTGGCCACCCCGCACCCGGGCGTCGCCGAGCTCAACGCCGCCGCCACCCAGGTCACCCCGGCGCTGCCCAACCTGTGGCTCTCCACGATCAACTACTTCGCGCTGTGCGTCGTCAACGGCATCGCGATGGCCTTCGTGCTCGGCGGTTCGGTGCTGCGCATCGGCGAGGCCCGCCGCGCCGGGCGCGTTGGCGGCACTATCATCGCCCTCGTCATCGGCGCGGACGCCCTGTGCCTGTACCTGAACGTGGACCGGATCTGGGACGTGAACGTTCCCGCCCTCGAGATCGCGCGCTCGATCCACCCGGCCTTCGCCTTCGTCTACACGCTGATCATTTTCGCGCTCATCTACAACACGGTCTTTTCGCTGTTCTACTCGACGGCGCGCCGCTTCTCGGGCGGGGAGACCACCCGCATGCGCATCGTCCTCGTCGGCGTCGTTGCCGTGGGCTACGCGGCTTCGCTCATGGGCTTTAAGAAGCTGATCGGCGGCATGTACCCGATCATCGGCTGGCTGGGCGTCGCCCTCCTCGTCGTCCTCGCGGTCGGCTGGCTGCGCGAGCGCTCCGCCGTCCTGCGCGAGGAGAATCTGCGCCGCAAGCTCATCCGCGTCCTCGTGCGTAAGCACGCCGACGACCTGGAGTACACGGACGAGCACCGCACCCAGGCTCGCACTCTCGCACAGGCCTCGGTCGTCGATGGCGCCGAGCTGCGCCGCGAGGCCGACACGATCGCCGAGCAGATCGCCGACACCCAGGATGATGCCGCTGCCTACGCTCGCGCGGCCCTGCCCGTCGACGAGGCCCTGGTCGAGGAAGCGCTCGAGGCCGACCGGGCGAACGACTGAATCAGCTGACCGACGAGGCCGTGGCCGCCTCGTGCGCAAGCAGCCAGGCTTTCGCGCCGCCTCCCGCCGCGTAGCCGCCCGGGGCGCCCGCCGCCACAACGCGGTGGCAGGGGCGGATGAGGAGTAGAGGATTGCGACCGACCGCGCCGCCGACCGACTGAGCTGACGCGGGGATGCCCGCGCCCCGCAGCTGGGCGACGATCTGTCCGTATGTGCGCGTCGCGCCGTAGGGGATAGCGTCCATCGCCTCCCACACGCGCTGTTGAAAGTCGGTGCCCGTGGGCGCGAGAGGAACGGCGGCGGGGGAGGAGGCCTCGCCCGCGAAGTATCCGTCGAGCCACGATGCGGCGGCCCGAAGAGCGCGCGCATCGGCCTCGTCCAAACGGGCCCGCGCGAGGGCGCCCTCCCGTGAATCGGGTGAGGTCAGATCGACCGCCGGGTGTGCCACGGCCTCGTCGATGCCGTAGGGGGAGCCGAAGAAACGCTGCCCGGCCCCCCACAAGCCGATGAGCGCACCGCCCCGCGCGGCCAGCGTGAGGCTGCCGATGGGGGAGTCGTAGGTGGCGAGTGCCGGATCAGAACTGCTCGGGGTGCTCTCGGTAGGCATACGCCCACACTGTCACGGCGACAGTCACAGCGCGAGTCCAGGCATCACGGACGGCGCTCAGTTCGTCACCCTCGAAGCCCTCCGCGAGGAGACGGTGACCGACCTCCACAGTGGGCGCGATGAAGGCGAGCACGTAGCGCAGGGGCACGAATGGTGTCGAGTCCGCCCCATCCGCCGCGTTCTTCGCTGCGGACATGTGCCGTGCGCCGATCAGGTACTGGTAGTCCAACCACGCCTGGTCACGCTCGCGCGTGCACATGTCGATGATCCACTGGGCGAAGCGCGGCTTTGACGCCTGCGCGTACTCGGGGTTTGGCTGCCCGTCCGGGTGCGCGGAATGTGCTGCCAGATACGTCTTTTGAGCCAGAATTCCGCGCCACGTGTCGACCATTTCCATGGCATGCGGCGCCAGGATGGGTTCTGCTCGTGAGAGCAGCTCTGCGTCACCGGGCTGGACGTGTGCGGCGGCCTCGATCTGGCGTAGATCCTCGAGTGTGAGCGGGGATGTGGGGACGGCATCGGTGCCGTAGGTGTACCCCGACGAGTGGTTGTAAGCGGTCATGAGAACCTCCTTGAAACGATGCGTCGATTGTACAACGTGCTCTGATCGTGTGGGTCTGTTTGACATTCGGGGATGGTGTCGAGGCCATGCGGGCGGGGCGTGGTACGCCGCGCGAGTTCGCGGCGCGCGTAGCCGCTGTAGTGAGATGGCAACGGCGCTGGTGGGGTTGCTCGCAATACAATTGACCTATGGAACCCCTTCTTATTGCCGTGGCCGGAATGCTCATCATCGTGGCATGCCAATTCGTCGCGCCCAAGGTGCGCGTGGCAGCCCCCCTGATCCTGCTGGTCGTCGGCCTGGTGATCGGGTTCCTGCCGCAGGTGGGGGCCATCGAGATTGAGCCGAACATCATCCTCGAGATGGTGCTGCCGCCCCTGCTGTTCTCGGCGGCCGTGCGTATGCCGACCATGGACTTCCGGCGCGAGATGCAGGCCGTCGCGATGCTCGCGATTCCCCTCGTGTTCCTGTCCGCCTTCGCGGTCGGCTTCGTCATCAACTGGCTGGTCCCCGCGATCTCCCTGCCCTGGGGTGTCGCGCTGGGCGCGGTCCTGTCGCCGACCGACGCGGTCGCCATCTCGATCGCGAAACGCTCGGGTGTCTCCCACCGCATCATCACGGTCCTCGAAGGCGAGGGGCTCTTTAACGACGCGACCTCGCTGGTCATGCTCTCCGCAGCGATGAGCGCCGGCCTGGCCGCCGACGAACACGCCCTCCACCCGGGCCCGCTCATCGGTAAGGTCGCCATCGCCCTCGGTATCGCTGCGGGTATTGGCTGGGTCGTCGGCGAGGTCGGCGTGCGTCTGCGCGCCCTCATCAAGGATCCCTCGGCCGACACGGTTTTCTCCTTCGCGATGCCCTTCATCGCATCGGTCCCCGCCGAGCACCTGGGAGGGTCCGGCCTCGTTGCGGCCGTCGTCGCCGGACTGGTCGTCTCGAGCCGACGCGCGGCCACGATCTCCGCGGCGAACAGGCGTTTCTCCCAGCATAACTGGCAGACCATGACGCTCGTCTTGGAGAGCGGGATCTTCCTGACGATGGGCCTGCAGGCCTTCGGCATTGTCGAGGAGACCGCCGCGTTCTCCGGCGGCCTGGCCTTCGCCGCCTTCCTCGCCGTCACCCTCGGCGCGCTCATTATGGTCATGCGAGCCATCTTCATCGCCATCATGCTCGCCTGGCTGGACCACCGCCGTACCCACCGTCAACGCCGCTACGAGGCCGAGGTCGCACGCATCGAGCGCTTCGAAAAGCGCATGAACAAGGCCTGCAAAGTCGACGCCGACATGCTCGAGGCCCGCGACCTGAGCCCCGAGCACTGGGAGAACGCGCTTCACCACTATCGTCGCCGCCTCAAGCGGCGCGCGCGCCGCAACGCGATGCGCGGATCGGACCTGGACTACTTCGCGAATGAGCCGCTGGGGCCGCGCGAGGGCAGCGTCATCGTGTGGGCGGGCATGCGAGGCGCGATCACCCTGGCCGCTGCGCAAACCATCTCGACGCATGCGCCGATGCGCGCGCTGCTGCTCACGATCGCCCTGTTCATCGCGGCGGGTGCCCTCGTCATCCAGGGCCTGACCCTCCCCGGACTCATTCGCATCGTCAAGCCCCAGATGGCCACGGGCGATATCTCCGAGGAGGAGCGCGCCAAGCTCCTGAAGGTGATGGGCTCCGCGCTGGTGGATACGGCCCTCGCACAGGCGATCCACGAGGTCGACGGCAAGACCCTGCTCTCCGCGGGTGTCTCGCGCACGCTGTCCCGGTTGGGACATGCACTCACTGACGAGGCCACGGGTGAGCAAGCGCGGAGTGCGCACGCCGCTGACCGCGTCCTCACGGACATCCTCCAGGGCGCCGCCGGCGACAGCGACGACGATGGCCACGGCACCGTCGACATGAGCGAGGAAGAGGTTGAGCGCTCCTTCACGCGCGACCAGATCCGTGAACTGGCGCTGGAGGCGATCCACGCCCAGCGTGACGCGCTCCTGCAGGCCCGCGACGAGGGCATCTTCTCCTCGGCGGCACTGGAAGGCGCGCTCGCGCGACTCGACAACGAGGAGATCCTCCTGGTCTCCAGCGGCGGCGTCGGCCACTGATTGTGCGCAGACGTCAGTCCGTCGTCACCCGCGAGGCGTAGGCCGGGTTCTCGCTCACCGAGTTGAGTGCCTCCTCCAGGCGCTGCGGGGTGACGACGCCGTCGCGCGCCAGGACCCGGTAGGTTTGGCCGGCCTCGTGCGTGAGCATGTTCGTCACCGTAAAGCCGTTGCGCTCGTAGAACGCCAGGCGTCGCACGCGCTGCTGGTAGTTCCCGGCCTCGCG
>JAHYYD010000144.1 GCA_019425105.1 Actinomycetota bacterium | reverse complement strand
CGGTGCTGGTCGGTCATGATGACCAGGACGTTGCGCACGTTGTCGGGAATATCCCGAGTCGTATCAGTCATTGCAATGCCTTTTCGTCGTTGAAATCGAAGGGGAGGGCGCTCACTTCTGGGTGACGACCTTGTCCATATCCTCAAGCTCAGCGCCGCTGGTCTCGGTGAGGAACTTCGCCGTGAAGATGACCGCGAGGACGCCGAAGGCGCAGTAGATCCAGTAGGTGCCAGCGGGCGACCAGCCGATGAGGAAGGGGAAGAGGAGGACAACCAGGAAGTTCACGAGGAAGTCGGCGCCCGATGCGAGCGACATGGCGCCACCACGGATCGAGTTGGGGAACATCTCGCCCATGACGATGGAGAAGATGGGGCCCCACGAAGAGGTGAATCCGAGGAGGAAGGTACACAGCGCCGCGACCGCCAGGAACGCCAGGACCGGGGAGTCTGCGACGTCCGGCTTGCCGTCGACGGTGGGGGCGACCGTGAAGACCGTGGCCACGATGCCCAGCGACACGAAGATGAGGGTGCCGCCGTAGATCAGCATGCGCTTGCGGCCCACGCGGTCCACCAGCATGATGCCCGATAGGACGCCGACGATCTTGAAGGCGGTGATGAGCAGCGTCTGGGCCAGGGCCATCGACTCGGTGAAGCCGACGGCCGCGAAGAGGGAGTTGGAGTAGAAGAAGACGCCGTTGATGCCGGTGAGCTGCTGGAACGCTGCGATCGCCATGCCGACAAACACGAGGCCGCGCCACTGCGAGGATAGGATCTGTCCGATCGACAGCTTCGCGCCGCCCGTGATCGTCAGCGACTGGGCGATGGCCGTGGCGCGATCCGCGGGGTCTTCCTCGCCGGACAGCTTGGCCAGGATCTGCTCGGCCTCCTTGGTGCGACCCACGGAGACGAGGTAACGGGGAGACTCGGGAATCTTCGCCGTGAAGATGACGAAGAGGAGGGCCGGGATGATGAGGCAGGCGAAGAGGACCTGCCAGGTCATGAGACCGCCGAACGCCGGCTTAGCAGCGCCGCCCGTGATCGAGACGACCGCCGTGTTGATGAGGCCGGCGAAGAACAAGCCCAGGATGATCGCGAGCTGGCGGAAGCCGATGAGACGCCCGCGGATGTCTGCGGGGGCAATCTCAGCGACGTAGCCGGGGGCAACCGTGGTCGCCGCGCCGAAGCCGATGCCGCCAACGATGCGGGTCAGGAGCAGGAATGGATAGCCGAAACTGCCCAGGAGGGGAGAGATGGGGCCGAGGAGGGCCTCAAAAAGCAGGAAGGGACCGACCCACATGAGAGTGGTCTTGCGGCCGATCTTGTCGGAGATGCGTCCTGCGGCGAGGGCACCGATCAGGCCGCCGATGACACCTGCCGCGCCCGCAACGCCCTGAAGTAGTGCGCCGAGCTCGAAGGTGGATCCCACGGCCTTAATGGCGGCGTTGAGGACCATGCCCTCGAATCCGTAGAAGAAGGGGCCGAGGGTGGCGATGAGAGCGAGAGTCGTTGCGTAGCGCCTCGCTTGCTTCTCGCGGGGTGTGAGTGTGGTTGTCGATGACATGTCTTCATCCTTGAAGGTGTGGTGATGCGCCCGCGCCTGCCGTGTGCGCATTCCTCACGCTACGCCCACTGTTTTGTGTCCGAAGTTACGGACATAAACAAGGTAAGTGAGCTGCGACACCTTATATTGGGAGTTAGCGTTGCTGAACCACGAACTCAGGATTTAGCGCATCGGTCACCTCAACCGAATCAGCATCGATGATGAACGGCTCCACCTCTGCGCGCGTCGCTCCACCCGTCTCAACATCCACGTGTTCTCAGAGAGACGTGGATCGTGGAGTCGGCGTTCGTCTCGCACGAATGGTGGGATCAGTCGAACCAGGCGACTGGACCATAGCCGTTGATACCGTCATCAACGACGGGGATTGTGTGATCGCCGGTCCCATCAACGTTGAGGATGTGAAGGTAATAGTCTGTGTGCGTTTTGTCCCACATGACAAACGCGAGTTGCTGAGCGTCGGGACTGACGATAATCCTGTAGCCGTCGAACAGTCGATACTTTCTCGGGTCGTCGTAGGGTTTGTAGAGGCTCTTTGGCTCGTAGTAGGAGCCCGGGAGCAACTTGGCGCGAGTAGTGGTGTCCGTCGCGGTGTAGCTGAAGATCCCTAGGTCGTTGTCTATGTCGAAGCACTTGTTATCTTTTGAGATGCTCGAGTTGATGCCTGCGCACAGGTGGTTCACGTCGTTTCCTTGCGCCCATCCCGTACCTATGTCCGTCGTGAGATCCGTTCCAGCCAGCAAATTGAGATGACGATCGCGAGAGTCTGACGGTTCGATAGTGAGCACGAGTTCCGGCGTTGTGCTGCCGATTGCGACGCGATAATACATTGAGCGTGTGCCGTCATCTTCAAGGTATTCCCGCATAAAGTAGAAGTAATTGTCGGCTGAGAAGGTTGGGGAGCTATCGTAATAATGAGCGTCTGTGTCGAGGAGCGGCACCATGGCAGATACGTCCGTGATGTCGGCGTCGGTATCGTAGTATCCGACGTGCTCGGCAGATGTCAAATTCTTGGCCCATATGCGCGTGCGGTACGAAAAATCACGGGAATAGCAGTCGTTAAAGGCGCAGTCGTGGCCAGAGATCAAATCGTCGTTTTCGTCGACAGGCTTCGATCGAAATATGCGCATGGCAACCACCTGCCCCGTGGTGGGGTCGATTGCTCGGAAGCGTGAGTCAGTTCTGCGAGGGTTATAGGGGTCAACGAGGGAGTCCCCGATGATGAGTCCGTGCATCGGTTTGTCCTCGAGGGGGTCGCGAGCTACGGCGCTCGGCGACGGGGAGTCGGGTTGTGCGCTCGGTGTCGTGGGCGTAGATGTCGTCGTGGTCGCCGGGGATGGTGCTGCCTCTGGCGCAGTGGTCCTGGGAACGCAGGCGCTCATAGCGAGTACGCAGGACAAGCTGAGTGCGGCGGTGATGACGTTTCGAAACATGGCGACCCTTGGCATGTAACTGTTGATCCGATGTATGAGAGTATACGCATATTAGTCGGCGCGGGGGACTGTTTGGACATGTGAGTCGACGCTCGGATCGTCGTCTCACGACCTCAACGCGACTGAATCACGAACTCCGGATTCGGCGCATCGGTCACCTCAACCGAATCAGCATCGATGACGAGCGCCTTCGTGCCGCGCAGGCGCAGCGTACCGCTCACGTGAACCCAGCTATCCGCCTCGGGCGCGGGGCCGGACCACCGAACAACGAAACCAATCGGGTACGCGTCAGCAGCACAGCACCAGATAGCCATGCGGGCCACCGCGAAACTGTCATCCTCCGTCACGCGAGGAATCGACGCCTGTGCGCGAGCCGCCTCAGGGCTCATCACAAAACCGACGAGATCGATGTGATCGCCGTCGTGCGCGCGCCCGTGAGCGATCAACTCCTCAACCTGATCGTAGAAGTTATCTGTCGTCAGCTCCAGCTTCCCCGACGACGAGGCCGATGCGCCGTCCCCGCTCTGCGGAGTAATGGTGGGGGAGGCCTCCCCCTGGGTGGTGGACGCCGATGCAGAGTCGTCCCCATCGTCCCCAGCGTCGAGGCCGGGGCTCGTGCCTGCGTCAGCCACACGAGCGTTCCACGCGGTCGATGCCAACTCCGAGGGAGAGACTCGGAAAGGAAGAACGATCAGAGCACTCGCAAGGAGCGCCACAAGGGCGCGCGAGAGAGCGCGACGAGTGTGAGCACTGTCGGTGTGCTCGTGGTCGGCGGACCCGAGTCGAGCAGACAGAGCGAGCGAGCACGCGAGCAGACACACTCCCGAGGCGATGATCCCGAGACGCGCGGAAGGCGGGACGAACGATGCATAGCGACCCGACAGCGACAGCCACAGCAAGCCAGCGCCGAGGCAAGCCAACGACAAGGACTCGGCGACCGGGGCCAGGCGATCCATAACCCTCACGACAGCACCCCCGCCCACCAGGCGCAGCCAATCACGGTGGCAGCAGCCACGCTCACCGTCACGAACAAACGGACCACAAACGCACCCCGGAACTGAGAGGCCAGGAGCGCCACATTCTTCACATCCATCATCGGCCCGTACACCATGAAACCCATCAGCGCGCCCGTGGGCGCCAACGAAGCGAGAGAACGGGCAATCACTGCGTCAGAGGATGAACACAGAGACAACGCAAAACCGGCACCCATCATCAGGGCCAGTGCTGCGGGCGCGGGAAGCCCCGCGAGCAGAGAAGACACCGGCCATAGCACTTGAGCCAGCGTCGACGCCGCAACGCCACCGAGCAGATACGGCAGAATCCTGCCGAAAGACTGCCCTGTCGCACCCAGCACGCCGAAAAAGGATCGATCCGGCACCGCGCAGCCACCCTCACAGCCGCACGCATCGCCGTCATGGAAGGCGCCATCCGCCCGCAGCGCCCGCGGGGAAGCGACCAGCATCGACAGGCCAACCGAGAGAGCAACAATAACGCTCAGTCCGATACGCGTGGCGACCAACGGCCATGAGCCAAACGCGTAGTAGGTCGACGCAATCACCAGCGGGTTGATGGCGGGAGAAGCCAGCATGAGGGTCGTGGCTGCCGAGAGTGGAACACCCTTGCGCAACAGGGAGCGGAAGATCGGCACCGCCGAGCAATCACATACGGGGAGCAGGAAAGCCGCTAGAAGCGCAGCGGCAACGGAGGCAATCGGATTCCTCGGGAATACACGCGCGATGAGCGCGGGGGAGATGAATGCTTCGATGAGCTCGGCGACGAACACGCCCAGGAGCAGGAAAGGAATCGCCTGCAGCGTCATGCCGACGGCGATCGTTGCGGCGCGGCCGACGGGTAGACCTGTCCCAGATAGAGTCCCCTGTGTTGCCCACACGGCGATCAACGCAATGAGAAACAGCGCGCCAATGAGCGCACCCCACGGGCGCGCCGGGCCTCTCGTATCCGTCGAACTCACCCCACAACTCTAGGACAGGAGACCCAAGCCGCCGCGGTCACGCGCCGACGACGGCCCACCAGACCATCGTCTGTGCACGCGACGCCGAGTGCTCGCGGGTGTGCTGTGTGCAGGCAGACGCTCCCCCGGTGGGCGAGGGGCAGTTTCTTCGCTACACTTGTTTCTCGCTATGATCCGGCCCGCTCCAGCGGGGTATCACCGGGGAGCATCCGGAAGAAAGAGGAGCACGAGAGCCGGCCACGGCCTCGTTCCCTCCAGTAGAACCGGACGGGAGGGCCCGACACAGCCCCAACGAAGCGGCCGCACCCGGTAAGGGAGCGGCAAGCGGGGTGGTACCGCGGGTGCCGGCGACGCCGGTCCTCGTCCCTGTATAGGCGCGAGACGAGGACACTCATGACGAAGCACGGCTTCTACCCCCGCCACCGGCAAGACGAGGTGGACCCCAGCCCTTCCTTCCCCACGATGGAAGAGGGCACCCTGGCGTTCTGGGCCAGCGACGACACCTTCCGCAAGTCCATTGAGATGCGTGACGCCGGCGAGCATGGCTCCAACGAGTTCGTGTTCTACGATGGCCCGCCTTTCGCCAACGGCCTGCCCCACTACGGTCACCTGCTGACCGGCTACGTCAAGGACGTTGTGGGCCGCTACCAGACCATGAAAGGCCACCGCGTCGAGCGCCGCTTCGGCTGGGACACGCACGGCCTGCCCGCCGAGCTTGAGGCCCAGCGCCAGCTCGGCATCGAGGACGTCACCGAGATCACCCGTGAGGGTGGTGTCGGCATCGAGGCGTTCAACGCCGCCTGTCGCTCCTCCGTCCTGCGCTACACGAAGGAATGGGAAGAATACGTTACCCGCCAGGCGCGCTGGGTGGACTTCGAGCACGACTACAAGACGCTCGACATGTCCTACACCGAGT
>JAHYYD010000143.1 GCA_019425105.1 Actinomycetota bacterium | reverse complement strand
GCTGGCGTCGTGGAGCTGCCTGCGGACGGCATGGCGTCCCTGTCGACGTCAGGGGATAACCTGGGGCCGCTGGGTCGCCTGCGTGCGGCTTGTGCGGGGCCCGCGGCGGAGCGTGCGGCGGTGCCTGCGGCGGTGCACGTGGCGGGTTCTCTGGCGGAGCCCGTGTTGGGGCGCGCGCGTGAAACATTGCGTGAAACACCCGGTGAGGGTGGTACATCCCCTCGCAACGAAGGATGTGACGACGTGGATGCGCGTGGTGCGGAGCCTCTGGGGCCCGGCCTCACCGCGGTGTATGCCTACCTACCCGGCTCCGAGTCCTCCAACGCTGAGGCGCTCGCTCATGCTCATGCCCGTGTACCAGCCAATTCTGATGCCGTTGGCCAGGCCCATGCATCTACTAACTCCGATGTTCCTGGCCGGACCGCGCGCCTGCTGGACCACCACATCATCGACCCGCGTACGGGTTACCCCGCGCGTTCGGGCGTGCGGCAGGTCAGCGTCGTGGCCTCGTCGGGCGTGCTGGCGGAGGCGCTGTCCACCGCGCTGCTCGTCGATCCGTCCATCGATGTTTCGGATGTCGTGGCTCGCTGGTCCCGCGCGACGGGCACCCCGGCCTCGGCGAAGGTTGTGGGCCTGGTGCGTGCAGGGTCGGGGTGAGGCCGTGCGTCCGCACATGTGGATTGAGCCGGGTACGTGGCGGTTGAGTCCATCGGGGGCGTGAGCTTCTGCTGTGTCCTTGCGTGCCTCTCTCGATGACTGCGTCATGTGATGGGTAGTTCTGCACCAGTTAGGGAGCATTACACCAGTTAGGGAGCATTACACTGCCTGGGAAGTGGTGTAATGCCCGGCTAAATGGTGTAACACCACTTAGGAACAAGCGGATATGCGGAGAATGCTGGTGTTTGATCGAAGCCGACCAGCGATTGTGCCACGAGTGTTCACAGATGCATGCGAGAGTGGCAGTTATCCACATACCTTCGGAGCGACTGGGCTTTATCCACAGGGTTGCTGTCGGGTCGTGACAACGCTTGTTGTCGTGCGGATGATGGGCATATGAACGCTCAATCGCTGACTGTTATCAGGTCTTCGACTGATGGACGGCCTTCAGTGGGGGATCTGTCGCAAGGAAATGTACTTCGTATCCAGCGTGGCCGCTACGTCATGATCGATCGATCCGGTCCGCCGATGACCTACTGGGAGATATGGTCTCTCGTGGCCAGGGCTCGATTACTTGTTGTGAGTGACAGTAGCTCCTGCTCTCCGGTGTTCGTAGGCGCTAGTTCATTCGTTGCGCGGTCAATACCGCTCTGGGAGGCAAATCCCGATGTCGTGATCTGGTGCGCGTCGAGGCATGGGAGGCGCTCAATGCCGACTGTCACCATGCAAACGGTGACTATTCCAGCGACGTTCGTGTGTTCGACAGTAAAGAAGCCCTCTGATCGCAGCATCGAGATCGTTGATCGGTTGCGATGTGAATCTGTCGTTGAAGCGGCAGTTCGCATGGCTTGTTATTCGGAACGTCTCAGCGGATTCGTGGCGATTTGCATGGCATTGCATCACGAGTCTCGGTTCGTGTTGCCATCTCAGGAAAAAAGTAGGCAACGAGCTGAACGCGTTCGAGGCAAGATGCTTGAATGCTTGGATCTGTATCGGCATCAAAAAGAATGTGTCCCCTACAGGCGTGCACAGCGCCTGATAGTCGCCGCTGACCCGGGCTGCGACAACCCTGCCGAGGCTGCGCTGCTGTGGGTCCTCAAGTCGGTGAGTGCCTTCGAAGTCGTGACCCAGTTTGAGATCGTCGTCAACGGGCGCCGCTACTTTGCGGACATCGCGATTCCGGGACTCATGATCATCTTCGAGTTCGATGGGATTGGAAAGCTGGGCAAGGACAATGCTGAGTTCGCCCGGGCGAAGCGTGACTGGATCCAGCGAGAAAACGACTTGCGTAGTGCCGGTTGGACGATATACAGGGTCTCTTGGAGAGACTATGAAGACTTCGATGCGTTGCGAGCGTGGGCGATCCAGCTCCTTCGTCCGCATCAAGTTGCCATCCCTGAGAATGCTGAGGCGCTGTGGGCGTTGCCGACTGAAGCGTGTGATGGCCCGAGTCGACGTTTTCATGTCCATGCTCGATGAGGTCTGTACTGGTTAGGGAGCATTACACCACTTAGGGAGCATTACACCGCCTGGGAACTGGTGTAATACCCAGCTAAATGGTGTAACACCACTTAGGAACAAGCGACATCGTGGAAGCGGGGTCCGGCTGCCGTGCCTGTGGGTGGAGGCGGTGCCTACTCGGGCTTTGAAACAACGTGCCACACCTATCAGCAGACCAGGTGGCACCGGTGTGGAGGGTGTCGGAGGGCCCTGCAGCGGTGCCTGTGGGTGGTGGCAGGGCCTGGCCGGACAACGAGCCGACGCGCCGAGCGAAGCTCGCGGCGCGGACGGCTCGCGGGCGGGCCGCCGTCGACGGGCACACGCAGCGGCCGGGCCCGGTGGTGCCCGGAACGCCAGTGGCACCACACAGCAATACCAGAAACCATGCGGGGCCCTGCCGTGGTACCGGAGGGCGGCGGCGACAACTGTCTCAGACAAATCTCGCACGTAATTTAAGTCGGTCATTTTTTAAGTGCGTCTGAAAACGTTGCAATTCCAACGACCTATGTTCTCAGTTTGAAATACCCGCAAGGGAATTACGTGCGAAATTGCCGAGCACGACCCGCAAGCTCCGCCCGGAGCACCCGCGGAGCACCGCAGCACCGGCATTCAGCCAGCGCGCCCCGCCAGCAGCGTCGCCAGGTGCACGCCACCGCGGCCCGCAAGCTGCGCGGCCTGGGTTCGGCACGAGAAGCCGTCCGCCAGATACACCGCGTCCGGCTGCGCCGCCAGGGATGGCAGCAGCGAATGCGACGCGACCGCGACCGACAGGTCGTAGTGGCCCGCCTCCATGCCGAAATTACCGGCCAGGCCGCAACAGCCCTCGAGCCGCGTCACGCGCGCGCCCAGCGACTCGAGCAACGCCTGGTCCGCGTCCCACCCCATGACGGAGTAGTGGTGGCAGTGCGGCTGCGCGACGATCTCGACGCCCTCCAGGCTCGGTAGCTTGCGCGCGGATGCGGGCACGGCCGACAGCACCTCGGCCAGGGTGCGCGTCGCGGAAGACACGAGCAGTGAGCGCGGATCCTCGGGCAGCAGGTCCAGCAGGTCGTCGCGCAGTACCGCCGTGCACGAGGGCTCGACCCCGACAATCGGAATCCCCGCAGCGGCGAAGGGCGCGAGGATGCCGAGCAGCGACGACAGGTGCTTCTTCGCACCCGTCAGCTGACCCGTCGTAATCCACGTGAGGCCGCAGCACGCATCCGGCGCGACGATCGGCGCAAACCCGTTCGCCTCCAGCACGTCGACGACCGCGCGCGCCCCCGCATCGTCCAGGGTCTGGCTAAACGAGTCCGCCCACACGAGCGCGTACGGCCGCCCGCTGGGATCGCGCGGCCCGGAAAGGATCGGGGAGGCTGTCATCGACGAGGCCGGGGTTGACGAGGCCGGGACACCGCCGCGCTCGCGGGCCTCAGAAGCAGGTGTAGAAGAACCAGAAACAGGATCGGACGAGCCAGAAACAGGATCGGAAGAGCCAGACACGGACCCCGGCGACACAGAGGAAGGAACACCGCCCGCCAGCAGCGAGCGGCGGCGAGCCCACGCGGTGAAGGTCCCGGACTGGAGGGCGGGCATGCCTCGTCGAGGATCCAGGCCGATGAGGCGGAAGGCGAGCGACCGCAGGGGAGCGATCGACATGATGGCGTTCGCGACGGTCGCTAGGCCGGGCACGCGCGCGGTGACGCGGGTGAGGCGCGGCAGCCAGCCGAGCGTGTAGTGGCTGAGGGGGCGCATGCGGCCACGGTAGGTGCGGAAGAGCGCTTCGGAGCGGTAGCGGGCCATGTCGACGCCGGCGGGGCAGTCGGCCGAGCAGGCCTTGCAGGCCAGGCACAGGTCGAGGGCTTCGAGGACCTCGGGGGAGTCGATGGCCTTCACGAGCTGCGAATTCGCCGCCTCCTGGAGGATGCGGGCCCGGCCGCGGGTCACGTCCTTTTCGTCGCGCGTGGCCAGGTAGGAGGGGCACATGAAGGTGCCGGACACTCCCGCGCGGCATTTGCCGACGCCCGTGCAGCGGTGGACGGCCGCCGTGAAGTCGCCGCCGTCGTGGGTGAAGGCGAAGCCGCCGTCCGCGGGCATGGGGCGCGCGGCGACGCGGCGCAGGCCAAAGTCGAGGGGGTCGACGCCGGGCTGCAGCTCGAGCGCGCCGCCAGCAACACCGGCAGCCCCGGCATTGCGCGCCCGCGCGCGAGAGGCGGCCTCGGCCTCGTCCATGGGGGAGGCGAGCACCCCGGGGTTGAGGAGGTTGTCCGGGTCGAAGACGTGCTTGACGCGCGCGAACAGGTCGAGCATCTCGGGGGTGTACATGAAGCGCAGGAGTTCGCCGCGAGCGCGCCCGTCGCCGTGTTCGCCGGAAACGGAGCCGCCGTGGGCGGCGCAGATGCGGGCCGCGGACTGGAGGAAGGCGCGCGAGTGTGCCACGCCCTCGGGGGTCTCGAGCGGCATGGCGAGGCGCACGTGCACGCAGCCGTCGCCGAAGTGCCCGTACAGGAGGCCGTCGATGTCGAACTCCTCCATGAGGGCGGTGAAGTCGCGCAGGTACGCGCCGAGGTTTTCGGGCGGGACGGCCGCGTCCTCGAAACCGGGCCAGGCCTGCTGGTCGCCGCCGCCAGCGCCGTCCGGAGGGGTGCGCCCGCCCAGGCCCGCACCGTCGGCGCGGATCCTCCACAGGGACGAGGCCTGGGCCCCCGGCGGGTACACGACCGTGTCGATGGCGGCAGAGTCGGCGCACAGGGCGCGTGCGCGCTCCAGGGAGGCGGTGACGTTTTCGCCGGGGGCGCCGACTTCGACGAGGAGCCAGCCTTCGCCCTCGGGCAGGGCGGGCACGGTGCCGGGCCCCTTGTGGGCGCGCACGACGTCAACGAGGCGCCGGTCCATGCCCTCCACGGCGAGGGGCGAGTGGGCCAGCAGTGCGGGCACGTCGTCGGCGGCCTCAATCATGGAGCGATAGCCGAGGGCAGCGAGCACGGGCGCGTCGGGCAGCGGCACGAGGCGCACGGTGACGGACAGGATGAGGACGAGGGTGCCTTCGGTGCCCGCGAGCATGGCGGCGAGGTTGCGCCCACCCTCGGGGGTGAGGTGCTCGAGGGAGTAGCCGGAGACCTGGCGCTTGAAGCGACCGAGCTGCGTGCGAATGGGTGCCAGGTTCGAGTCGATGAGGGAGGCGAGCCCCGGCACGTCGCGCAGCGCCGAGTCGCGGCCGGTCGTGGCCGTGAAGCGGCGTCCCCTCCCGTCCACGCAGTCGAGGGAGACGATGTTGTCGGAGGTGCGCCCCCAGGCGGTCGCGTGCGGCCCGCACGCGTTGTTGGCGACCATGCCGGCGATCGTCGCGCGGTTCTGGGAGGAGGGGTCGGGGCCAAAACGCAGGCCGTACTTCGCCGCCGCGGCCTGGAGGGTAGAGCCGACGCAGCCGGGTTCGACCGTGGCGGTGCGGGCCTCGGGGTCGATGGAGACGACGCGGTTCATGTGCCGCGAGAAATCGAGGACGAGGCCGGGGCCGATCGCGTTGGACGCGCACGAGGTGCCGCCGCCTCGGGCGGTGAGGGGGACGCCGTGGGCGCGGGCGAGGTCGAAGGCTGCGATCGCCTGCTCGGGCGTGCGCGGGAACGCGACGGCCAGGGGCGGGATGCGCGTGAGGCCGGCGTCGGAGGAGTAGCGCGCTCGCGTGCCGGTCGAGGCGTCGACGTCGATGAGTGCGCGCAGGTCCGTCAGGAAGCTCTCGCTCATGG
>JAHYYD010000142.1 GCA_019425105.1 Actinomycetota bacterium | reverse complement strand
CGCGCCCAACGCCGCCAAGGCCTCGTCGAGGAGGCCGGGGCCGTGGCCATGGCTGGCATGCGCCTGCACCCCCAATCCCACGAGATTGCGCGCGAACTGACCCTCTGCCTCGTCGAGTTGGGGCGCTGCGAGGAGGCGCTGCCCGTCTCGCAGATCGCCACCGACGGATACCCCGACGACGTTGAGCTCCTCATGGCGTACGGGCGCCTGTGGGAGCCCGTGGACCCGAACGCGGCGCAGTGGGCGTTCGGTCGCGCCAAGGCGAACGCCCCGGACCTGGCCGAGGCAAAGTTCGCCTACGACTCTCTGGCTCATCCCCTCAAGGGTGCCGGGCGTTCCTCGTACGCCATCGAAATGCAGTCGACTGTTGCCAAGGCCTACCGGGGGATGCTCAAGCGCGTGACCTTCGCGCTCGACAAGGCGTGGATATTCGCGATCATCGGTGGATTCGGGTCCGGGCTGGGCTATCTCTTCACCCTGCGCTATATGACGGATGAACGCGCGCTCCTCTTCTTCCTCCTGTACGCCGCGTCGGCGCTGAGCGGATACGCGTTCGCGTTCCTCCAGATCGCGCTCTTTAACCGCACGTTGCCGCGCGGCGTGCGCCTGACCTTTACGCGCCTGCGCAAGCGATTCCCCGACCTGGGAAGTTCCGTCATGGACTTCATTCGTATGATCGTGCTGGCTGGACTCATTCTTTTCGTTCTGATGGCGCTGACACGGTGATTCAATCGGTCGGTTAAAATCTCGATCACTCTATGCCGATGCCTATATCCTGACCATCGAAAACGTGTCAAACCGTGTGCCTGACAGTTGCGTTGTAAGGCGCGGATAATCAACAGACAGCGCTATTGTGAGGGCGTGACCCATCAGCCGTTAGAATTCGCCGCACCGCCCAGGCCCTACCGCCTGGGGAATGACCAATTGCGCCGCTATAACCGCGTGCGCTCGGGGCAAAAGACGCAGGGCCGCATCAACATCGCCATCGATATCGTCACCGTCCTCCTCATCGTCTCCGTGAGCACGATCGTCGCCATCGTCGAGATGTCCTCCATGCCTGAGGCGACCATTGAAGCGCTCGCGGCCGTGGCCCTGGCCCTCATCCTCTCAGGAGGCCTGATCCTCCTCACGCTCCTTGCCGCCCTCATCGTCGTGGCGCGCCGGTGGCACCGCGAATGGGACTGCAACGAGGACCTCGTCATCTTCTCCGACTCTCACGCCGCCCTGCGTGCTGCCCGGCGCGACGGCGCGATCATGACCGCCTGTGCGCGCATGCAGCTCGCCTGGTTCGTCGGCTTCCTCGCCGTCGGGGCCATCGCCGTCGCCACCGAATCTGCCCTCCTGGCAGCCCTCGTCTCCCTGCCGCTCGCGATGGGCCTCGTCAATTCCTGGCGCTCGGGCCAAGCCCTGCGCAGGATCACCGCGCGCACCCTCTAATGTCATCCGTGCGCGCGATTTGCTTCGTGCGCACATAGACCCAGAAGCCTGCCAGCCGGTAGGCTTATAGCATGACGAATCCTCTCATCGACTCCCTCATGTCGATCATCGAACAACGACCCGAGGACCATGCCCTGCGCGAGCATCTCGCCGAACTCCTGATCGCCGAGGGGAGGAGCGCCGAAGCCGTCTCCCACCTCGCCGTTGTCCTCGCCGTCGACCCGCACAACGAGCGCGTCTCGGCCCTCATGCGCAGCGCCCTCGGCGCGCCCGAGGCCTCGGCCCCGGCCGTCGACGGGCCGACTGACGCTGAACCTGCAACTGCAGCTCCCGCCTCGGACGAGGTTGAGACCGTCCCCGCCCCCGAGGCTCCCGCTCCGTCTGCGCCCGCCGCCCCCGCCTCGGACGACGCAGGCATTCCCGCGATCGTGACGATTCATCCCGCGGCCTTCCCGCAGACGGCCGAGAAAGGGAACAACGAGGGAGGCGCGTCGACAGGCGAGGCCGGAGATGGGCAGGATGACCCCGCTTCCCCCGACGGCGCCGATCCGGAAAACTTCGACTGGAAGAGTGCCGAGAAGCAGGTCGGCGGACCCGCGCCGGCATTTGTGAAGGTGGGAGCAACCGACGGCGAAGTCGAAATCGACGACAAACCCCAAGGTGACGCGTGGGACGTTGAGACAGTGACGGCAACGCTGGCCGACGTCGGCGGTATGCAGTCCGTCAAGGACCGCCTCACCATGGCCTTCCTGGCCCCCCTGCGCAACCCGGAAATCCGCAAGCTCTACGGCAAGAGCCTCAGCGGCGGCCTGCTGCTCTACGGTCCTCCCGGATGCGGCAAGACCTACATCGCCCGCGCTCTCGCCGGCGAGGTCGGTGCCGCGTTCATGAACGTCAGGATCAGTGACGTCCTTGGCCACTACATCGGTGACTCCGAGAACAATCTCCACGATGTCTTCGAGACCGCGCGCGCCTGCGCCCCCGTCGTCCTTTTCCTTGACGAAATCGACGCGGTCGGCATGAGGCGATCGCCGTCGTCTGCTTCCTACATGCGACCGGTCACCAACCAGCTCCTCATGGAACTGGACGGCATCGGGGCCGACAACGAAGGCGTCTTCATCCTGGCTGCCACCAACACTCCGTGGGACGTGGACCCCGCGCTGCGCAGGCCCGGACGCTTCGACCGCTGCGTCGCCGTCCTACCCCCCGATGGACCCGCCCGCCAGGCAGTTCTCTACCACCACCTCAAGTCGCGCCCCGTCGAAGGCATCGACATGGGATACCTGGTCCAGCACACCGATGGATTCACCGGCGCCGACCTGGCCCACCTGGTCGACAGCGCCGTCGAATACGCGATGATGGACTCCGTGCGCACAGGAAACGTGCGCATGGTGACCATGCAGGACTTCTTGAGGGCGCTGGCGCAGATTCGGCCCAGTGCGGGACCCTGGTTCGTCACCGCCCGCAACATCGTCGAATACGGCAATCGAGACGGCCAATACGACGACCTCGCCGAGTACATGAAGGCAAACAACCTGATGTGAGGAGGTGGGCGGCGCACTCGCGCTGCCCACTCCTCGCTGTTCGCTACCGACACCGAGGAGGACCGATGGTGACCGAGGAGATCTCCAAGCGGATCAATCACGCCCAGGCCTTGATCGACATCAAGCGCCCCGAACGAGCCATCGAAAAACTCGTCACGATCCCTCAGGACGACCCCGAGGTCTCGGCGCAAGTGAACTGCCTCCTCGCCCACGCTCACCTCACTAACCGCGAGCCTGAGAAGGCCTACGCGTGCGCTCGACGCGCCGTCGAGGCCTCCCCCAACAACTTCAGCGCGCTGTACTGGCTGACCTACTTAGAGGGGGACCGTGCGCTCGCCCTCAAACACGCCACGCGCCTCGTCGAACTCGCGCCAGAACAAGGTTTCAGCCACACCATGAGGGCCCACGCCCTCGCGCGCAACTTCCAATGGGAGGAAGCGCTGCGCGAAGCGCGTGAAGGCGCGCGCCTCGACCCCGAAGACCCCTTTGCGCTCAACACCCTCGGCCGGCTGCTCGCCCGGGACGATGAACAAGCGGCGCTCGACGTCTACCGGCACGTCCTCTCAATCGATCCGAACAACGAGGCCGCCCGCGAAGCAATCGCGGACATACAAGAAGTCGACCGCACCGACGCCACCAGCCGCCTCTACCGTGACCTCCTCGCACAGAACCCCGACGAGAAGACATACGAGAATAAGCTCCACTGGCTGGTGTTCAAGCCGCTCTTCTACCTCTGCCTAGGCCTCACGATCACCTACGTGATCGGCTGGTCAATCGCGGGCCTCGTCTACGCGTTCGGCAGCCGCGACGTTGCGATCATCGTCGGGCTGGTGTGGTCCGCGTTGATTCCCCTGCGCGGCATGGACAGCGCGGTGCGCAAACACCTCTCACAGGTCGCCGCCGGACAGGGCAAGACGCGCCGCGAGGTCGTGGACCTGACGTTCAAGCGCCGACCCGTCGGCGCGACGATCGCGACGATCTCGCTCGCGCTCCTCGTCGTCACCCCCGTGGCATTCGCAGTGCTGCGGTACTTCGTCCCCGCGTCCTCGTGGTGGACGGCCGTGGGCGTGCCCATCCTCGTCATGGCCTGCGGGTGGGTCGGTGCCGCCATCGCCCGCTACATGGTCTTCAGGCGCGAACGCTAACGAGCGGGCGGCGGACGGCGGCTCGCGCGTGGACGGCTGGCGTGGGGTCAGCGGGCGCTGGCGTGGGGTCAGCGGGCGCTGGCGTGGGGTCGGCGGGCGCTGCCTCAGTCCTTCGAGAGCTTGCCTCGCACAGCCCCCGCGCTGAACGTCACCACGGTCAAAGCGGCCTCCAGACCGCCCAGGACCAGCCCCTGCCTCGTATGAGCAAAACGAGCGCCCTGCGCGCGACGATGCTCACCGCGGCGGAACAGCCAACGCTCCACGCCGACCGTGATCATCGCCGAACCCAGCGCCGCGCCCGCGAGAACCGCCAGCTCGGCCGGATCCGCCTCCGTGACGCCCTCCAGTGGATCCTCGCCCGCCACGGGTGAGGACTTCGAACAATCCACGTCCTCGTCGTCGTAGGGCGGCAGCTCCGCGCCCTCCGGCAGCTGCGCCACCATCGACCAGCCGAGCACACCCAGCAAACCCACCTTCGCGAGGCCGCGCAACGGGCGAGAACGCACATAATCAGGCAGCGCGTACCAGGCGACAGTCGCGCCCACGCCCGCCGCGAACCCCGCGACCCGCATCGGGTCCACCGAGCCGGCGCACGGACAAGAACAGGTAGATGAGGCGGTCATAGCCAGTCCTTTCGATCAGGCGTTCGCGGGTCAGTCCGCGAGCAGGTCCAACAGGTGAGAGACGACCTTTCCGCCAGAATAGGCGGAACCGTCGTGCTGGTACTCGTTCGTGATGTAGTGTCGGGCACCGATCAAGTTGCCCGTGTCCAAGGACAGCTCGCGCGGCACGAACATGTCGTCGTAGTACACGGCCGCCGCCACCGGCACCGTGTTCTCGGCCAATACGTCCGGCAGATACACGGGAGCCGCCTCCGTCGTCGACGCGAGGATCTGCGCCGCACCCTTCAACGGGGCCAAGCCCGGATCCTCGTCAAACACGCGGCGCATGAAATGCTCACCCGTCAGGTAGAAAGGCTCGCTCTCATCCAGCGGGTTCGCGTCCTTCGCGAAGCCCGGGACCTCCTCGGCCAAGCGATCCGCCGCCCAGAGCGTCGCCGTGCCCACCAGGTCCGGCGTCGCACACGCGTAGATGTACTCCTGGAACACGCCGTAAATCGGCGCGACGTCCACCTGCGAGCCGATCGCCGCCAGGAACTGCGATGAGAGGCGGCGCTCGCCTCGAACCGACGTCCACGGGCCCTCAAGCAGGTAGTGCAGCTGATCCGTGTTGCCCTGCCCGCCCAGCATCATGCCGATCATGCGCAGGCGCGTGGGGGACAGGCGCTCACCCGTCGGCAGCGTCTCCTCCGTGTCCGCCAAGTGCGCACACAGCTCACGCACCGTGCGCTCGTCGCCCGGGTGACGCTGGAAGTACGCGCGGTTGCGCGCCGCCGTGCGCTCATACGTCAGGCGGTAGATCTCATCCACATGGACGAGGCCGGGCAGGCCTCCCGTGATCAAGCTGGCCTTCAGGCCCTGGGGAGCCAGCGACAGGTACGAGGTCGTGATAAAACCGCCGAAAGACTGGCCGAGCGTCGTCCACGGGTCATCCCCGCACAACTCGTGGCGCAACGCCTCCGCGTCATACACAATCTGGTCCTGACGGAAGTGGCGCAGGTACGCGGCCTTCTCCTCGTCCGTGCCCAAGTGGGCGAGCGACTGAGCGTCCATGCGGGTCGACTGGCCCGTGCCTCGTTGATCCAGGAGCACCACGCGGTAATCCTGCAGCAGACGATTCATCCACCCGCCGGTAAACGTGCCGAAACGCGGGCTCGGGTAGCCCGGGCCGCCCTGCA
>JAHYYD010000141.1 GCA_019425105.1 Actinomycetota bacterium | reverse complement strand
TTCCACACGTTCTGCATCGTGCCGGGGATCGCGGTGATCGTATTGAAGTCCCAGTAAGCCGCCAGGTGGCTGGCCAGGACCTCGCCCTGGGTGGCGAGCTGGCCCGGGTAGGGCATCTCGACGCCGCTGACCCACGGCTGGTCCGCGAGGAGACGGTAGTAGTCAGCCTCCAGCTCCGGCGCCGGATGCGACGCGTAGGCGCCGATAACGAAAGGAAGTGTCATGGTGATCATCCCTCTTTGATGATGTCGTCGTTTCCATCTTCAGGACGAACATACTCCGGCCCCACGGCCTTCTGCAGGAGACGCGGGATATTCGCACCGATGGACACCATGACGATCGCGGCGAACCCGAAGGACAGGATCGCCAGTGCCATGCCAAGGCCCAGCTGATCGGCAATCGCAGCGCCGAGGACGGGGCCGACCGCGCCACCGAGGGCACCGACGTTGTAGCAGAAGCCGAGGCCAGCAGCGCGCTTGTCGACCGGGAAGTAGGAGGACACCCACTTGGGCAGCAGGCCCGAGACGCCCTGGCCGAACATCTGCTGGAAGAAGAGCAGACCCGCCACGAGGGCGACGTACTTGCCGTCCTGCATGAACAGCGGGAAGACAATGACCTGCGAGAGCAGCAGCGAGATCGCGTACCAGCGACGCATACCAAACTTGTCGCCCGCAAAGCCGGCGATGATGTAGCCCGCTGCGTTGCCGAGGCCCGCGAAGGACACGACGTTCGCAACGACCTTCTGGTCCATACCAACACCGTGCAGGTAGGTCGGCAGAAGGCCCTGGATCGGCCAGGTGTACATGAAGGACGCGAAGATCGTCAGCATGATCGCGATGCCAATGATCCAGCGATTGGAGTCGAACTGGATGATCAGGTAGATGAAGACAACCGCGCAGACGAGGCCGACCAGGCTCACCGCAACAATGCCGCCCACCTGCTGAGTGAAGATGAGAAGCAGGCCGATAAATGCGATCACAACGACGATGTAGTTGAGGACCTTGCGCTGCCCGCCGAAGAGGACGGCGAGCATGTCATTCTTCTCATCGCCGCCCTTCTCCTTGGCCTCGCTCCAGTCCGCGGCCTCGGGCAGGGTGCGCCGCATGTAGATGGCGACGACGATCGGGACGATGCCGGTGAGGAACAGGGCTCGCCAGCCCCAGCCGGGGTGCATCGAATCGACCCAGGTCACGAAGTACTTGTCGACCTGAGCGGCGGCAATAACGCCGAAGGCGTAGCCGGAGAGAAGGAAGCCCGAAGCCTTGTTGCGCATGTGCTTGGGCCACGACTCGATGACGTACGCGGCGGATGCGGAGTACTCGCCTGCCATTGCGAAGCCAATGATGAGGCGCAGGACGAACAGGATCCAGAAGTTCGGAGCGAGCGCACAGGCGATCGACCCGAAAGCGAACATGAAGATCGACAGGATCATCGCCGGCTTGCGCCCGTAGCGGTCACCAATTGCGCCGAGCACGAGGCCACCGATCCAGCGGCTGATGAAGGCCGCCGAAATCAGGGATGCGCTCTGGACGAGCGTCAGGCTGAATGCTTCCTTGATCGCGGGGAGTGCAAAGGAGATGAGGACGAAGTCGTAGCCATCAAGCAGGACGCCGATCCATGCGGCGAAGAAGGCCTTGCGATCTTCTTTGGTGAGGTATTGATACCAGGGCTTTTTCGGAAGCGCCTGTGCGGGGGACGTACTCATGATGAGTGCCTTCCTGAAATTTCATCGTCGAATAACGAGGGGCTTTGAGTCCAGATGTCTAACTAGCAAGTTGTCAGACAACTTGCGATTATGTTAGCTCTCTCTCACTCTAGAGTCAAGGGGAAATTTTGGCTCAATCTGTATATTGCCAACGAAATATCGTAGTGATAATCTGTCTGACAACTTCACTATTGTGACTGAACACACCCTCCGCTTTGTAATGATGCGAGGCGGAATGAGCAACTAACAGAAAGGTGTCAAACATGAGTATTGACGCAGGTCACCCGGGAATTTCCTGGACTTTACAGTTCCGCGCACGCATCGACGGAGCAGTAATCGCCCTCCACGGCACGGATGACACGGGGTGGAAGCTATTCATCCGCTCCAGCGCCCTCTTCCTCGAAGGCTCAACAAAAGCGATGACCTTCGCCCTGGACATGGAGGACACCGCCTCCGTCACGGATGGCACCTGGCATTCGCTCGCGCTCACTGCGACCGCTGCGGGTTCGAAGATCTTCCTTGACGGCTACCAGTGCTTCTCGACCACCGCAGACCTCTCTCCCGCCGCCAGCGGCCCCGACGCGCAGCTCTCCCTCACCCCGGGAGCCGGCATTGAGATCCGTTCTTTCGCAGAGCACGACTCCGTCCTCTCCGCGGAAGAGATACTTGCCCTCTCCCCCGCCCCCACCCCTCTCATTGAGTTTGCCGCCGCCCACCTGTCGGATTACGACGTCGCCGAGCTGTCCGAACTCACCGCCGGCACGATCTTCGCCCGCTATCGCGTACGCGGACCTGGCCAGCACGGAACGATCCTCGCAGCCGGCGGCGCAGGCACTGAGCAGCTGAACCTGTCCGTGACAGCCGACGGCATCGAATACAAGGTCCTGGGCCGCGCGGGCCAGTGGCGCACGTTCACGGCTTACGGCCACTGGGATCAGGGACACTGGCACGACGTCGTCGTACGCGTCGGACACGGTGCGGTACAGATCTACGTGGACGGCTACCTTGAGGCCCACCTGCCCGGGCAGGCGTTCTTCGCCGCCGTCGATTCCCTCGACGAGGTCGTGATCGGCCAGGGCACCTCCGGATCCCGACTCTTTGGCGAGGTCCGCAACGCCGCCCTCTTCTCCTCGGTTCTCAACGACTCGCAGATCAAGAAGCTATCCTCCGTCGCCCCACTCGACACGCAGTGCCTCTTCGATGCCGGGTTTCACGACTCCATCAGCTACCGCATTCCCTCGCTGATCACCCTGAAGTCCGGGGTCGTTGTCGCCGGTGCCGACCAGCGCGAGACCATCGCGAATGACTCCCCCAACTCGATCAACTTCACGTTGCGCCGCTCCTTCGACGGAGGACACACCTGGGGCGACCTCCAGACGGTACTCTCCTACCCCGGTCACGGGGCGAAGGGCGCGTCGGTCATCGATTCCTGCGTCGTCCAGGACCGCCGCAACGGGCGCCTGGTCGTCCTCATCGATCACTTCCCCGGAGGGATCGGTCAGCCCAACGCCGAGGCCGGCCTCGGCGTCGACGAGAAGGGACGCTACATCCTGCATGACAGCCAGGGGGCCACCTACACCTGGAACGAGGACGGCAGTGTCACGGACGCCGACGGCAACACCACCCCCTTCAGAATCTCCGAGCGCGGCGACGTTACCGTCACCGAGGATGGACAGGAATCACCCGGTGGCAACGTGTTCCTCGCTGATGGGGAAGACCCCCACCAGACGCTGCTCACGGCCCGCACCTGCTTCCTGCAGATGATCTACTCCGACGACGACGGCGAGACCTGGTCCGGTCCCGTCAACCTCAACCAGGACGTGAAGGAAGAGTGGATGTCCTTCTGCGGCACCTCCCCGGGCACGGGCGTGCAGCTGCGCAGCGGACGCCTCGTCATCCCGATCTACTACAACGGGGACCACAAGCGTCACTTCTCCGCTTCCGTCGTCTACTCCGACGATGGTGGCGCCACGTGGAAGCGCGGCAAGTCCCCCAACGACGGGCGTATTTTCGAGGGCCGCGAGATCCATTCGCGCACACTCGACACCGAAGCAGCCGCGACGCACGAGGCCACGCTCATCGAGCGCGCCGACGGTTCCCTCCTCATGCTCATGCGCAACCAGCACCCGAGCGGCAAGGTCGCCACAACCGTCAGCACCGACGGAGGCGAGACGTGGAGCGATGTCTCCTTCGCGCAAGAGATCACCGAGATCTTCTGCCAGCCCAACGCTGTACCGTGGCCGACGGAGGATTGCCCCGAGCGCGTCGTCTTCGCGAACGCCTCGCAGATGCGCCCCTACCGCGGTCGTGGTGTCCTTCGCCTCTCCGAAGACGGAGGTCGCACGTGGATCGCGTCGCGCACCTTCAACCCGGCGCACTACGTCTACCAGTGCATGACGATCCTGCCTGACGGCTCTCTCGGCCTCCTGTGGGAGCGCGAGATGCAGGGCCTGTACTTCACCCGCATCCCGCTTGAGTGGATCGAGGCCGCGAAGATCTGACGGTTCGGCTCACGCGTGACACGAGGCCGCCTGCCGCTCTCTCCACGCAGGAGGGCGCCAGGCGGCCTCGTCTATCAGCAACACACACGCGAGGGCGGGCACCCACCGGTGCCCGCCCTCAGCTATGACCGGAGTGCGCTCAGAGAGCCAGGTTCTCCTTAACGATGTCTGCCAGCGACGCAGCGACGGCGTCGGCCTCGTCCTGGGTCGCGGCCTCGACCATGACGCGCACGAGCGGCTCGGTACCCGAGGGACGCAGGAGCACGCGACCGGTGTCGCCCAGGCGAGCCTCAGCGGCCGCCACGGCCTCGGCGACGGCCTCATTCGTCGACGCGGCCGCGCGGTCCACGCCGCCCACGTTGATGAGGGTCTGCGGCAGGCGCTGGATGAAGGAGGTCAGATCGGCCAGGGAACGGCCGGATTCCTTCACCATGCGCGAGACCAGGAGCGAGGACAGAATGCCGTCGCCGGTGGTCGCGTGATCGCGGGCGATGATGTGGCCGGACTGCTCGCCGCCGAGGCAGTAGCCGGACGCCAGCATCTCCTCGAGCACGTAGCGGTCGCCCACGCCGGTCTGCACGGTGTTGATGCCAGCCTCGCGCATGGCGATCAGCAGGCCCAGGTTGCTCATGACGGTAACGACGAGCGTGTCCTTGGCGAGGGCCCCGCGCGCCTTGGCGTTGACGGCCAGCGCACCCATGATCTTGTCGCCGTCAATGAGGTTGCCCTCGTGGTCGACGGCCAGGCAGCGGTCCGCATCGCCGTCGTAAGCGACGCCGAAATCGCAGCCGGACTGGGTGACGGCGGCCTGCAGGGCCTCGGGGTGCGTCGAGCCCGCGTTCAGGTTGATGTTGCGCCCATCCGGGGACGCGTTGATGACGGTGATGTCGGCCCCGAGCTCGCGGAAGACCGCCGGGCCCAGCTCGGAAGCCGCGCCATTCGCGCAGTCGATCGCAATCTTCATGCCGCGCAGGTCCGTGCCGATCGCATCGACGAGATGCGCGATGTAGGAATCCTTGGCCCAGGCATGATCGGCGTTAATCTCGCCGACGCCGTCACCGGTGGGGCGATCCCACTCGGTATTCAGGAGGGCCTCAATCTCATCCTCGACAGCATCCGCGAGCTTGTAGCCGCCGTGCGCGAAGAACTTAATGCCGTTATCGGGCATCGGGTTATGCGACGCGGAAATCATGACGCCGAGGTCCACGGTGTCCTCGGTAGCGGTCAAATGCGCGACCGTCGGCGTGGTGACGACGCCGATACGGGTCACGTCCATGCCGGCGCTGGCCAGGCCCGCCGCGAGGGCGTGATCAAGGAACTCGCCCGAAATACGCGTGTCGCGTCCGATGATCGCGCGAGGCTTCGAACCGTCCGCACGTCGGGATCCGCCGAACTGGCGGGCGGCCGCCTCGCCGAGCTGCAGCGCAAGGTCCGCAGTGATATCAACGTTCGCCAGTCCTCGCACGCCATCCGTGCCGAACATCCTGGGCATAGTCTCTCCGTTCAGTGGGTCGTATGACTGCACTAAGCCTACCGCGCTCGCGCCCGCTCATTGGCACGAGGCCGGGGCACGGACAGCGGCGACGCTCACATCGCGGGCGGTATTGACAGGAACAAAAAGGTCGCGCCCCGCAGGAGCGGGGCGCGACCAACAGAAAATGTGCTGAATGAAATCAGCGCTTCGAGAACTGCGAAGCCTTGCGGGCCTTCTTGAGGCCTGCCT
>JAHYYD010000140.1 GCA_019425105.1 Actinomycetota bacterium | reverse complement strand
ACTGCTCGCGCGTTTGACGGCCTATGTTTCCCCCTTTGTTCTACGCCGTACGAAGGAGGAAGTTGCACCCGATCTGCCCGACAAGATCGTTGACATCGTGCGCGTTGACCTGGGTAAGGAACACCGTCATATCTACGACCAATACCTGGCCCGCGAGCGCGCGCGGATCCTCGATCTCTTGCGCGATGTGGATGCGAACAGGATGAGCGTGTTGGCGTCGATCACGAGGCTGCGCCAGCTTGCGCTCGACCCGGCCCTCGTTGAGTCCTCGTACGCGCACGTTGGCTCGGCGAAAATTGAATACCTGGCTGATCGCCTGGACGAGATCGTGCCGTTGGGCCATCAGGCGCTCGTGTTTAGCCAGTTCACCTCATTCCTGGAACGTATTCGCCACGTGCTGGAGCGTCGTGGAATCTCCGTCGTACAGCTTGATGGATCGACGCGTGGTCGCGCTGAGGTCATCGAGCAGTTCCGCTCGGGGCGCGCCCAGGTCTTCCTGATCTCACTCAAGGCTGGCGGCTCGGGGCTGACCCTCACCGAAGCCGACTATGTGTACGTCATGGATCCGTGGTGGAACCCAGCCGCCGAGGAACAGGCGATTGATCGCGCGCACCGCATCGGCCAGACGAAGAAAGTGAACGTCTATCGCATGGTTGCCACGGACACGATTGAAGCGAAGGTCGTGGAGCTTCAGGACCGCAAACGCCAGCTGATTTCCTCGGTGATGAACGGGACGGGAACTGGTGCCCGCCTCAGCGAGGCGGATCTGCGCGGTCTTCTTGATTAACGGCCGACCACGCCGGCCGGTCGTACGGCGATCTTCAGCCCGGCGCGCGTGCGCACCGCTTCGAGGGCCGTACCTACGTCGGACAGTGCAAACTCGTGCGTGATGAGCTGCGAGAGGTCGATGCTCCCGGTTGACAGCATCTCGACGGCACTCGCGTAGTCGTCAAGGGTCGCGTTGGCACTGCCGCTGACGGTCAGTTCGCGATAGTGAACGAGGTTCGGATCGATCTGCGCCATGGCTCCGACGGGGAAGCCGGCGAAGAATGAAATATGGCCGCCGATACGCGCACACTGGATGGCAACGGGGACGAGGCCGGGGTCTCCGACGGCGACGATCACGACGTCTGCTCCCATACCGTCGGTCCATTCCCGAACCTCGTGCGCGAGGTCGTCGCCTTGAGATGTCGTCGTGATCTCGGCGCCCATCGTGCGGGCCGGTTCGAGGCGCGCCGCTCGACCGCATGCCATGACGCGGGCTCCGGCACGCACCGCGAGCGCGCAGTGGATGAGGCCGATCGGGCCGGTTCCCAGCACGAGAACGCGGGAGTCGGCTCCGATTGGCAGTCGGGTTGTGGCGCGCAGGCAGCACGAGAGCGGCTCAGCCAGCGCCAGGAGGGGCGGGGCGATCTCGCGAGCGACGGGCGTCATGCATGCGAGGGCCTCTTCGGGGACAAGAATGACGTCTGCGAGCCCTCCGTCCACGCCCGTTCCAAAGAGACGCATGTGCGCACACACGTTGGAACGGCCACTGACACACGCGTCGCAGTGTCCGCAGGTGATCTCCGGCGCGAGACCGACCTGTGTGCCTGGAGCGGGAACGTCGACTCCTGCCCTCAGCTGGTCTCCAATGCGCCATACCCGCGCGGCAATCTCATGCCCGAGGACCACACCCGGGGTCACCCCGTTCGTCTTTTGTCCCGTCGCGATGCGCAGATCGGTGCCACACAGGGTTGTTGCTTCAACGGCGAGAAGAACGTCTCGAGGACCGAGCGCTGGGATAGGACGTTTCTCGAGAGTGAGTGCGCCAGGGGAGCGAAGCGACGCTGCGAGCATGAAATCCATGGTCCCAGCATACGGTTTGTGACCATAAACGTGGCCCTCTTCGATACGCATGCGTATGCGTGCATGCAGGGACCCTCCGACACAGTCGAACACCTGTTCGATATGATGGGTGTGTGACCACGGAGCAACGCTACGCAGAACTGCACGCGCACAGCGCTTTCACCTTCCTGGAAGGGACCGACGAACCCGCGCAGATGGTGGCCGAAGCTGCGCGTCTGGGTCTTGATGCCCTGGCAATTCTCGACGTCGATGGCATGTATTCGACGGTTCAGACGACCATGGCTGCTCGAGACTCCGGCCTGCCGATCGTGTACGGAGCCGAGCTGACACTCACACCAGACGCACTCAGGGGAATCGTTCCGGGCACGCACGCTCCGGGGTGGGGGCTTGCTCCCGGCTCTGACGATCCGGGAATACGCCTGCCCATTTTGGCGGCGAGTCCCACCGGGTACACCAACCTGGTGGGGGCCATGAGTGAGCGGGCCCTATCCGCGCCGGGGGAGCGAAATCCCCGCCACAGCCTCGTCGATCTGAGCGTGGCCGGCGGGGACCTCCTCGTCCTCACGGGAGGCAGGCGCGGTCCGCTCATGCGTGCGCTGCGCGCCGGTGGCGTGCCCCACGCGCGCCGCGTCCTGGATGAACTCGCGGACACGTTTGGGCGCGACCAGATTCTCGTTGAATGGCAGGCCGCGCGCGGGGACGAGGACGAGGTCGGAGACACGCTTGCGGACCTCGCGCACGCAAGTGGAACGCGACTCGTCGCCACGACCGGCGCGCGCATGTCCACCCCTTCGAAGCAAGCGCTCGGCGACATCCTTGCGGCCACCCGACTGGGACTCTCCCTCGACGAGGCACAAGCACACCTGGGCGCTCATTGTTCCTTCCTGCGCTCGCCCTCCGAGATGGCGAGGCTGCACGGCGCTCACCCGCAAGCCCTTGATAATGCCTGCGACGTCGCAGCCTCCTGCGCTTTCGACCTGCGCCTCGTCGCTCCGCGATTGCCCCGCACCCGAGTTCCCGACGGGCATACACCGGACAGCTGGCTCGCACACTGTGCCTACGAGGGTGCCCGCGAGCGCTATGGGACGCGCGCGCAACACCCTCGGGCGTGGGAAACGATCGATCACGAACTGGGCATTATCGAACGACTCGGCTTTGCCGGTTACTTTCTGATCGTCAAAGAGATCGTCGACTTTTGCGGCCGCAACGGCATCCTGTGCCAGGGACGAGGGAGCGCCGCCAATTCAGCGGTGTGCTACTGCCTCGGGATCACGGCAGTGGACGCAGTGCGCCACAACCTGCTCTTCGAGCGGTTTTTGTCGGACGCCCGTTCGGGGCCTCCCGATATCGACGTCGACATCGAGGCGTGCCGCCGCGAAGAGGTCATCCAATACGTCTACGACACGTTTGGAAGGGATCGCGCAGCCCAGGTAGCCAACGTCATCACGTATCGCTCGCGCTCGGCGATCCGCGATGTCGCGCGCGCCCTTGGATACCCTATCGGTACAGCCACGGCCTGGTCCCAGGGCAGGGGAGAGCCGCCAGCCCTTGTGAGTAATGCTGCCGCAGCGCTCGCGCGTCTGCCTCGGCACATGGGGATCCATTCGGGAGGCATGGTGCTCACCGATCAACCGGTCTCACACATCTGCCCGGTGGGGTGGGCCGCAATGCCGGGACGCAGCGTCCTCCAGTGGGATAAAGAGGACTGTGCGGATGCGGGCCTCGTCAAGTTCGACCTGCTCTCGCTCGGCATGCTCACGGCGTTGCGCGTCGCTTTCGACGAGCTCCAGGTGGGCGACGTGCATCCGGGAAATCCCGCACATCAGCATCTGCGCGGCTGGGCGTCGCGAGCGGTGCACGGGAGGGGAGACAAGCCACTGGGGCTGCACACTCTTCCGGAGGAGGATCCGCGGGTCTACGACCTGCTGTGCGCAGCCGACACGGTCGGCGTCTTTCAGGTGGAGTCGCGCGCGCAGATGAACACGCTTCCCCGTCTCAAACCGCGCTGCTTCTACGACATTGTCGTGGAGGTGGCTCTCATACGCCCCGGTCCGATCCAGGGGCGCTCGGTCAACCCCTACCTGCGGCGGCGAGCGGGACGCGAGGAGGTCACCTACCTGCACCCACTCCTTGAGCCGGCTCTGCGTCAGACATTGGGCGTGCCGCTCTTTCAGGAGCAGCTCATGCGCATCGCGACGGATGCCGCAGGTTTTTCGGGCGCGCGGGCCGATCAGCTACGTCGTGCAATGGGTGCGAAGCGCAGCCCGGAGCGCATGGAAGCCCTCAAAGGGGACCTCATGGCTGGGATGGAAGAACGAGGGATTGATGCCCCGACGCGCGAGCGCATCTTCGAGCAGCTCAAGGGGTTCGCGGACTTTGGATTCCCAGAATCGCATTCTTTTTCGTTCGCGCACATTGTATACGCCTCATCCTGGCTGAAGGTGCACGCGCCGGAGCACTTTTATGCCGCGATTCTGGCGTCCCAGCCGATGGGTTTCTATTCTCCTGCGACTCTTGTGCAGGATGCCCGCAGGCACGGCGTACGCGTGGCTGGCCCATCGGTGAACGATTCGCTCGTCGATGCCAGCGTGCAGCGCGTGGGGAAGCAAGCGGGGGAGGATTACCATGCGGGACGATCGGAGCGCCTTCCTTCTCGGGGCCTCGTCCCCCTCGATGTTGATTCAGCCCTCGCGGTGCGCATTGGTCTATCTCAGATACGAGGCCTGGGCGCGGCTGCCGCACGCATCGTTGAAGCGAGGAGCGAGGGAGCGTTCACCAGCCAGGCGGATGTGGCCCAGCGTGCGCACGTGAGTGCCTCCGACATGGAAAAACTTGCGATGGCGGGAGCATTTGAATGCCTGGGAGTAGGCAGGCGCGAAGGGGCGTGGGCAGCTGGGGCGCTCGCACAGCCTTACGCACACGCCGGCCAGTGGCAGCCGTTTCTTCCCGGCACGGAAGTGGGTTCCATCGTCCCCACGCTCCCCTCCCTCTCGGAAGTGGAACGCATGCGATCGGATGTCGCCTCGACGGGCCTGACTCCAGGGACGCACCCTTTCGCGTACATGCGTTCCGCGTTACCTGAGGGGGTCTTGCGGATGGGCGATCTCGGGCAGCACTTGGCCGGACGTATCGTCAATGTTGCGGGAGTCATCACCCACCGGCAGCGCCCTCACACAGGCGGCGGGGTCACGTTCCTCTCCCTCGAAGACGAGACCGGCCTCGTCAACGTCTCTGTGTCGGTGGGAGCATGGAAAAAGTTCCGGCGCGTGTGCCTGGAGTCGAGCGCACTGCTCGTGGGCGGAACGCTCGAGTGGGGAGACGGCGCGATCAGCGTACAAGCCTTCAGGATCACACCGGTCGAGCTCCCCATCGAAGTAAAGTCCCGAGACTTTCGTTAGCGTCCGGCCTGGGACACTGTCCTGGCCACCCCATCGAGGATAAACGCGCGCAGGTCTTCGACCGTCTCGCACACAGCGTCCGCCTCGTCGAGACCATCCTCGGTCGCATACCCCCAGCCAACGCCGATGACCGGGATGCCAGCCTCCTGGGCGCCTCGAACATCCCAGATGGAGTCTCCCACGATGACGGGGTGAGAGATGTCAGCCCCCAGGGCCTCCAGACGCGTCAGGGCCTCGCGAATGACGGTCGCCTTACTCGAGGACGGATCGGGAGTAGCTCCCGCGACCACGTCGAAGACGCTGGTCAGTCCCAGGTGTTCCATCTGCGCCAAAGCCATCGGCGTCTGCTTCGACGTCGCGGTGGCCAGCGGAATGCCTGCGTCGTGAAGGTCATGAAGCAGGTCGATAACCCCGGGGAATGGCTCGGGATCGAGATAGTGAGCAACGTACCGGTGACGATAGCCCGCAACAAGATCGGATAGTTGCTGCCCTTCGTAACCCAGGTCACCAAAAGAGTGCCACAGTGGCGGGCCCACATAGGAGCGAAGACGCTGCTCGTCGGGGATCGGCAAACCGCAGTCTGACAGTGTGTCACGGAAAGCACTGATGACGGCCGGCGCGGAATCGACAATCGTTCCGTCAACATCAAAAAGAACAACAGAAATGGACAAAGACACGTGGTTCCCCCGCGTTGTTGGTGCTTTCTTAGTCACTATGCCCTATTATCCCGAGAGAAG
>JAHYYD010000014.1 GCA_019425105.1 Actinomycetota bacterium | reverse complement strand
GTACCGTACTCGAGCAGGCCTCCGGCTACCGTGGCCAGCGCTCGCGCATGTACCGTAAGGCCAAGGAGCAGGTCACTCACTCCTTCGTCTACTCCTACCGCGACCGCAAGGCCAAGAAGGGCGACTTCCGTCGTCTGTGGATCCAGCGCATTAACGCTGCGTCCCGCGCCCAGGGCCTGACCTACAACCGCCTCATCCAGGGCCTGAACCTGGCCGGCGTTGAGGTCGACCGTCGCATGCTGGCCGAGCTGGCCGTGAACGACATCAACGCGTTCAACGCCCTGGTGAAGGTCGCCAAGGACGCGCTGCCCGCCGACATCAACGCCCCCAAGGCCTGATAGGTGAGCCTTTCCGCCGAGCGCCTGACCGTTCTCGATAATCCCCGCGCCGATCGCGTGCGCAGGGTGTCGGGTCTGGTCGGGCGCTCGGCGCGTTCGCGCTGCGGCCTGATGCTCGTCGAGGGGCCTCAGGCCGTGCGCGAACTTGTCACGCACCGCGGCGCGTGCGTGCGTGACGTGTATGTGCGGCAGGACGCCTGGGAGGCCCACGCGGATGTCGTGGAGGCCGCCCGACGCGTGACGCGCTGGGTTCACCCGGTCACTCCTGAGGTATCGGCTGCGCTCTCGGGGGATTCCCAGGGAATCTGTGCGGTTGCTTCGTTGGATGCCCTCTCGCGAGAGCTGCCTGAACCGCGTGTGGGCGAGACGATCGTCGTGCTTGCCCAGGGACGCGATCCCGGTAACGTCGGTACGATCATTCGCACGGCGGACGCGTTCGGCGCGGTTGGTGTCGTGGCCGTCGCGGGAACGGTGGATACCGCGAGTCCGAAGGTCGTGCGCTCGAGTGCCGGTTCTGTTTTCCATATTCCCGTGTGCGTTGTTCCGTCCTTTGCCGAAGCCCGCGCCCTCATTCACGGCCGTAGCGCTGCTCTCCTGGGCACCAGCGGCGGTGCGGGTTCACTGAGCTTGTCTGACCTCCTCGTGCAGGGGGTATCCGCTCGCTCCCGCCTATCTCAGTCCCACGCCTGGGTGTTTGGGAACGAGGCGCGAGGCCTGTCGGGGGACGAGATGCGCCTGTGCGACGCGCTCGTGTCGATTCCGATGACGGGGGACGCGGAGTCCTTGAACGTGGCCAGCGCGGCAGCGACGTGCCTCTTCGCCTCGCAGACCGTGCGAGGCCTGGAAAGGTAAGTTGCCCTCGCGGCGCAGCGAGGCGCACGCGACTAGGCTGTCTTTCATGAAGTTAGGTGACCTGTCCGAGGCCCAGTTGGTGTCCCATTTCCGCGAGTCTTTCCCGCGTGGCGAGCGCACGATCATTGGCATCGGCGACGACTGCGCCGAGGTCGCAGCTCCCGAAGGCTCGTTTATCGTGACGACGGATGTCATGGTGGAGGACCAGCATTTTCACCTCTCGTGGTCAACCGGCTACGAGGTCGGAGCCCGCGTTGCCGCGCAAAACCTCGCGGATATCGATGCGATGGGAGGACGGCCCTCAGCTCTGGTCGCATCGGTGGTGGCTCCCCGGAACATGGACGCTGACGTATTCCTGGACGTCGTACGAGGCCTGGGGGACCGCGCGCGTCAGGCCGACGCGGGCGTCGTCGGTGGAGACCTGAGCGCGGGGGAGAAGCTCGTTATTTCGATTACGGCCTTCGGCTATTGTCCGGGGCCGGTGGTGCGACGCGATGGCGCGCGCCCCGGAGATGTCGTGGCGGTGAGCGGTACTCTCGGCTATTCCTACGCCGGCCTCGATCTCTTGGAGGGTGGACACGTCGATCCGTCGGCTCGAGGCGTTGAGCAGCTCGGTGACCTGGCTCCCTTTGTTGAGACCTACCGCGCGCCATCCCCTCCGCTCGGATCAGGCGTGGCTGCCGCCGCTGCGGGCGCGCGGGCCATGATGGATCTGTCAGATGGGCCGGCAGCGGACGCCACGCGCATTGCCAAGGCCTCGGGAGTCGTCATTGAGTTTGATCGGCCCGCGATCGAGGAGGAGGCCTGGCACCTGCAGGCACCGGCTCTGATCTGCCGAGCAGATCCGGTGAGGTGGGTGCTCCAGGGAGGCGAGGAGCACGGCATGCTCGCCGTATTCCCGCAGGACGCGCGGCTACCGGAGGGATTCCGAGTGCTCGGCCGAGCCCGCGCATGTGAGTCGGGTGAGGAACCCTGCGCAATGTTCGATGGAGAGGTCCTGCGCGGGGCGTGGGACCATTTCCAGACGGATTCCGTAGACTAGTGTGATGTGGGCCGCTGAGCGTGGGGCCGCTGGATGGCGGCGTGCTCAGCGCAGGAATCTGAGAGGAAGAGCGTAAGGATGAAGCGAACGACCGAAGGCCACGAGGCATCGTCCCGACCGATGTCGCGCGTGGCGCGTAAACTCGCGGAGTCGTCGGAGGAGATTCCAGCGACCGCCGGACTGTCCCTGCCCGCGCTGCGCGGCGATGCTTGCGTGCCGCCGACGAAGGCGCTGCCCGTCGTTGAGATGGAAACTGATAGCGACGACTGACACAGGGTCCTATACACCCGGTGCCCGTCCGTGTCTGCCCACGGGCACCCCTTATCCGTAGTGTGAGTGCTCTTTGACTGTGGGCATCTGTGGCGTGATACTGAGCACGCCTAAATGGCCGATTGTCCGGACACACGGGGTGTGCTGCTGGCTCGGTCACGGATTGTCAATGGGTGTGAGGAGCACATGATGGGCACAGAGAAAAATGAACCGATGGACGCGCCGATTCCGGTTCCGCAGGCGGGTCCCGCGGGGGCGAGCCCGGCGGCTAGTGGCGATGGTGGGGTGGCTTTCACGCCGATGTCCGCGGCGAGTAAGAAACGCATCAAACTGATCGGGATCATCGTCGGTGTCCTCCTCGTGCTGGTGATCGCTGGCGTGGTCGCGATCAAGGTCGCCAATAGTTCGCGCACGCCCGAGGCCGAGGTGCGCAAGTATCTGGATCTGCTGGCGGCAGGTAATGCCAGCGCCGCAACTGCGATGGTCGACCCGGGCGTAGCCAACGACGAGCGCGTATTTTTGACGGACTCGGTGATGTCGTCAGCTCAGTCGCTGCTGGTTGTTGAAGACATCAGCGTTGGTGAGGGCGATAACGACGGTAAGAAAAGCGAGTCTGATACGCGTACGGTGACCGCGACCATGCAGGTCAACGGTGAGCGTTTCGTTCACGAGTTCACGGTGGCGAAGACGAAGCCCACGATGGGTGTCTTGGACAACTGGCAGGTCAAGGATGCTCTGGTATCCAAGGTGAGCGTCGACGCCCGAGGATACAATCAATTCACCGTCGGCGACGTGAGCGCCGACGCCCATCGGACGGGCCAGGACGGCGACGATGCGACCTTCCTTTTCTACCCGGGCGTGTACACGTTCACACCGGTCGCACCGAGCGAGTATGCCGAATCCAACCCGGAAACCGTGTCGATCCTCGGTGATTCGTGGAGTGGAGACGGTACCTCCGTCTCGATGACAGCCACCTACAACACGAAGCTCACGGCGGCGGCGCTCGATGCTGGCAAGGAGGTCGTCGACTCGTGCGCGTCCATCCCGGGCAACCAGAACTCCGTGTGTCCCTTCGCAATTCAGAGCGACGCGGTCACTGCGGTCTCCGGTGCCATGCCGAAGGCCCTCGGGCCGGTATCTCCGGATCAGCCGACATTCTTCCGGGCTGCTGTCACCTTCACGGCAACGTACTCGAACAAGTACTACATGGAGGGTACTCGCGACGTTGAAGCCAAGATAGAGATCATCGCGCAGTTGGATGACAACGACGTGCTCATTTTGGATGAGGATGGGAAGCCCGACTTCTCGGTAGGTTTTACGCGCTAACGCGCACACCTCGTGAGCTTCCTGCGCCGTGCCCGTCCGCGTGAAGCGGACGGGCACGGTTTATCCGCAGTGTGAGCGCTCTTTGACTGTGGGCATCTGTGGCGTGATACTGAGCACGCCTAAATGGCCGATTGTCCGGACACACGGGGTGTGCTGCTGGCTCGGTCACGGATTGTCAATGGGTGTGAGGAGCACATGATGGGCACTGAGAAGAACGAGTCGATGGACGCGCCGATTCCGGCTCCGCCGGCGGGGGCGAGCCCGGCGGTTGCTGGCAACGGTGGGGTGGCTTTCACGCCGATGTCTGCGGCGAGTAAGAAGCGCGTGAAGCTGATGGGGATCGTGGTCGGTGTCCTCCTCGTGGTGGTGATTGCTGGCGTGGTGGCGATCAAGGTTGCCAATAGTTCGCGCACGCCCGAGGCCGAGGTGCGCAAGTATCTGGATCTGCTGGCGGCAGGTAATGCCAGCGCCGCAACTGCGATGGTCGATCCGGGCGTTCCGAACGATCAGCGAACCTTCCTCACTGACGGCGTCATGGCCTCGGCCCAGTCTCGCTTGGTCGTCGAAGATGTCGTTGCCGATAAGAACGATGAATCGAGCACGCGCTCGGTGACCGCGACTATGCAGGTCAACGGTGAGCGTTTCACGCACCAGTTCACAGTGACGAAAGCGAAGCCCACGATGGGCGTTCTGGGCAACTGGAGGGTCAAGGATGCTCTGGTGTCCGAGGTGAGTGTCGACGCTCAGGGATACGCCCAATTTACGGTCGGCGACGTGAGCGCCGATGCCCCTAAGAAGCAACTCATGGGGGAAGGGACAACGTTCTTCTTCTATCCGGGCGTATACACGTTTACGCCGGTCGCGCCGAGCGAATACGTCGATGCCACTCCCGAGACCGTTGCCGTGCTCGATGTCGTCCATCGCGGCAATACCGGCGGCGATGCGAGCGACGTGTCCCTGGTGGCTACTTACAACAATAATCTGAAGGATGCGGCGCTCGAAGCTGGCAAGGAGGTCATTGACTCGTGCGCATCCATCCCGGGCAACCAGAACTCCGTGTGTCCCTTAGCGATTCAGAGCGATGCACTCACCGCGGTCTCGGTGAAGACCATGCCCGCGTCCATGGAGCCGCTGGCGAGCGACCCGGGAGCTTTCCAAGGACACGTCACCTTCACGGCAACGTACTCGAACAAGTACTACATGGAGGGAACGCGCGACGTGGATACCGCGCTGGTTCTCGATGTGCAGTTCGACAGCAACGGGCTCCTGAAGCTCGATCAGGACGGCAAGCCTGACTTTAGGGTGTCCTTCGCCCTCTGATAGTTGGCCGTCGCACACTATCCGTGTGGTGCTTGTCCGCTGGTGTGGACGGGCACCACACGTCTGTTATCCGATGCCGACTGGGTCTCGGTGTCCGGTGCGATGAGCGCGTGTCCTTGAGGTGCCATGACGCTATGGGATATTGTCGAGTTCGTATCCGTTGATCCCTGCGTTATATCCCAGACGCGCAGATCGGCGACGCCAGCACAGTGAGGAGAGGCGATGGAACCGCACGCTAACGATGTGAGGCAGGGGATGAGCGTCCCACCTGCCGCTCCTGAACCTAATCCGCAGGTGCCACCACCCCCGGGCCCCTCGTCCAACCTGACCCCTCCCCATGCCCCCGCCAACCCTCAGTACATGGCCGTTCAGGCGCCCGTCGTGCCCCAGACGGGCGTGACCTTCACCCCGATGTCCACCAAGAGCCGCCGCCGCATTAAGGGCATCGTGATCGGCGTTGTGGTACTCGTCGTCCTCGTGGTTGCGGGAAGCGTCGCCCTGGCGATCGCGAACTGGACGCGCACTCCCGAGGCACAGGTCCGCCAGTATCTCGAGCTGCTCGCCGAGGGGAAGGCGAGCGCAGCAACTGCCATGGTTGATCCCGGTCTGCCCAATGACCAGCGCGGATTCCTCTCTGACCAGGTCATGGCCTCGGCGAGCGCCCGCATCGAGGTCGAGGACGTGACTGCCGATGATGCGGAGCACGCGAAGGAACGCGTCGTGACGGCGACGATGCGCCTCGACGGCGAGCGTTTCACCCGTTCCTTCCGCGTGAGCCAGGCGAAGAAGACGTTTGGCCTGCTGAAAAACTGGAAGATCCAGGATGCGATGGTTGCCCGCGTCGATGTGGAGGCGGACAATGTCACGGCCTTCTCGATCGGCGGAGAAAAGCTCTCGATTGCGACGCTCAAGCAATCCTCCAGCAGCTCTCTCGTGCTCTACCCCGGCGTCTACACGTTCACCCCGGAGGAGACGGGGGACTACATTGATGCGGCACCCAAGACTCTGTCCGTCAAGGCTGCGACCGGGTACGACTCCTCGACATACGGTGGCACCGTTGAGCTGACGGGCACGTATAACGACAAGATGGCCGCCGCCGCGCTCGAGGCTGCGGCTGCTCTGACGAACTCGTGTGCGACTGTTCCGGGCAATATCGATACAGCATGCCCGGTGCCTGTTCAGTCTCGGACCCTCGCTCTCTTGCAGGTTAAGGCGATGCCCACAACGATGAAGGCGACGACGGACGAGGGCGGCGAGTACACCGGCGAGGCAACGTTTACGATCCAGGGCATAGAAAGCGGGGACAAGCAGCGTGATGTCACGTCCCGGGTGACTGCCACGGTGAAGACCGACAAGAATGGCAAGCTTGAATTGGATGCGTCGGGTAAGCCCCAGTTCGAGGTGCGATTCGGCTACTGAGGCCCGTATTCACGCAATGTGTGCACCGGGTATGCGGACTCGGCGAAAGAAGTTCGCATACCCGGTGTCGTAGCGGCGGTTGCGCGCTATGATGGGTTTTTGGTAACCCTGTCACACCGAATCTGGAGCAGCCGCATGAGCAATGAGGCCCAGGCAATGAAGACGCGCAAGCCCGGTCGACCGAAGGCCGGCAGTGAGGATAAAAAGGCGCGTATCCTCGCGGAGGCGTTGACCCTTTTCTCCACGCGTGGTTTCGTTGCGACGTCGCTGGCGGATATTGCGCGCGCAGCCGATATTTCCAAGGCTGGCCTGTTGCATCACTACGCGTCGAAGGATCAGCTCCTCGCGGCTGTCCTCGATGAGCGTGATCGTCGGATTGTTAGTCGTCTTCCGCGCGCTGAGGAGGGAGCGGAGGCCGCGCTTGATGCGTGGGTGGATATGGTTGCGCATAACCAACGTCATCCCGATGGTGTCGCCCTGTACACGGCGATGTCGGCTGCCGTGATCGATGTCGGACATCAGGCTCATCCGTGGTTCCGTCAGCATCTGCTCGGTGCGATTGAGTATCTGGTGAATGCGATCGAGCATGGCAAGGCGCGTGGCGAGGTTCGCGACGATGCGCCCAGTGAGCAGATTGCCCGTAAGCTCGTGGCGCTGTCCGATGGTTTGCAGGTGCAGTGGTTGTGTTCGCGCGCTAATGGTGGGCGTGAATTCAATATGCACGAGGTGATGGCCGGTGTGGTTGACGACGTGAAGGTGCGCTGGCTTACCCGTTCCTGAACGAGGCCGGGGGTGCCTCCGCACAGGCGGCGCCGTGTTGTGAAAAGCGACACAGACGATGAGGGTTTGCGGCTGTTTTTCGCGAGTTGGGGCTTAGGTCCCGTGTTGGTCGTATTATGGTCATGCGCTGGTGCCACGGAGAACCCTGAGAAGGGTTAGCATGGACAAACCAGCATACTTCACGATGTCGGGAGTTTTGCCGAACGTGTCCAGCGAAGCCGCTGCACGTGACGCGGAGAATCCGTCGCTCATCCACGCCTGGAGGTCTACGCATGACGAACGTCGCCGTTCCTACCCCGCCCCGCCCCGATTCCAACGCTCGACGCTGCCCCGATGATCTGTGGGCACTGGGGGAGAGAGCGATCATTCGAGCCCGCCGCTGGGCCGATGAATCGGCCCATGAGCCGACTCCGCAATCGGCCAAGATTCTCTCCCGTATCCTCTCTGATCCGGACGGTCTGACGTTCACCACTCGATTCGTCGACGACGTCGTGCGTCCAGCGGACCTGGATGTGGCCAGTGAGGCGTTGAAGCGCCTGTCGGCTGGCCGTAAAAACTTCCTGCCCCCGGCCCTGGCCGCGGCGATGGGGCTCGGATCGACCGCCTCGCGCCTCGCGCCCCGCACTGTGACGACGGTTGCGCGACGCGTGTTCCGTGAGATCGTCGGTGATCTCGTCGTCGATGCGACTGACAAGGGCCTCGGCCCCGCGCTCGCGCGCCTGCGTCAGGGCGGGCACCGCCTGAACGTGAACCTCCTCGGCGAGGCGGTTCTCGGCGAGAAAGAGGCGGCACACCGCCTGGCAGAGGTGTCTCGCCTCGTGACTCGCGAGGACGTCGACTATGTCTCCATCAAGGTCTCTGCCGTGACTGGCCCTCACAACCCGTGGGGCTTCGAGGAGGTCGTCGAGCACGGCGTGAACGCACTCCTGCCCCTGTACCGTCTCGCGCGTGATCACGGAACATTCCTCAACCTCGACATGGAGGACTACAAGGATCTCGACCTGACGATCGCTGTCTTCACCGCGATTCTCGATCAGCCGGACATGCGCGGCTACGAGGCGGGCATCGTCCTTCAGGCCTACCTGCCCGATTCGCTCGGTGCCCTCCAGCGCCTCCAGGAGTGGGCGCGCACGCGCGTGGACGCGGGGGGTTCGCGCATCAAGGTGCGCATCGTCAAGGGTGCGAACCTGTCCATGGAGCGGGTGGATGCGGAGATCCACGGGTGGGAGCTGACAACCTGGCCGTCCAAGCAGGCCACAGACACCAACTATAAGCGCATGCTCAGCTGGGCGATGACCCCGGAACACACGCGAGCGATCCGACTGGGTGTGGCCGGACAAAACATCTTCGACATTGCGTTTGCCTACGAGCTGCGCGCCGCGCGCGGTGTTGAGGACAGCGTCGAGTTCGAGATGCTCTCCGGCATGGCGACGGGCATCCAAGAGGTCGTGCGCCGCGACGTCGGTTCTCTCCTTCTGTACGTCCCGGTCGTCAACCCGCGGGAGTTTGACGTCGCCATTTCCTACCTGGTGCGCCGCCTGGAGGAAAACGCGGCGCCAGAGAACTTTATGTCCGGTGTCTTCGATATCGCCGAGAACGAGGACGTCTTCGCCCGCGAACGCGACCGTTTCCTGGCAGCGCTGTCCAACGTCGATCCGGATGCGCCCGTTCCCGTTCCGAACCGCCGCCAGAACCGTCTGGCCGAGCGCGAGGCCGGGGTGGCACCAGAGCAGGGGAGCCTGGCCGAGCGTGCGCACCGCCCGTTCACGTCCGAGGCAGACTCAGATCCAGCCCTGGCGGCAAACCGCCAGTGGGCACGTGATATCGCCGCGGCGATCCCTGGCTCAACCCGGGGCGTGAAGGCCGTGCATGACGGAGCGGAAGCGATGGCGACGAACGAGGCAGTGGACGGCCTCGTCGAGGCAGCTGCCCGCGCCGCACGCTCCTGGCAGGCATTGTCTGCCGACGAACGAGCCGCGACGCTGCATCGTGTCGGCGACGTCCTCGCAGCGCGCAGGGGTGAGCTGATCGAGGTCGCCGGATCTGAGGCCGGAAAGACCATCGATCAGGCTGACCCCGAGGTGAGCGAGGCCGTCGACTTCTGCCACCACTATGCGGATGCGTCGTTGCAGCTCACCGATGAGGCGTACATGGCGGGGGCGCGATTCGTACCTGTGGATGTCACCGTCGTCGCCTCCCCGTGGAACTTCCCTGTGGCCATCCCCGTTGGTGGTGTCGCCGCGGCGCTCGCGGCTGGTAGCGCGGTCATTCTGAAGCCCGCCCCGCCAGCTAAGCGTTGCGCGGCTGAGCTTGTCGCGGCCTTTCACGAGGCCGGGGTCCCTCGAGACCTGGTGGTACTCGCCCCGCTCGACGACGGGGACGTGTCGCGCTATCTCGTGACCCACGAGGGCGTCGACCGCGTCGTGCTGACCGGCTCGTACGACACGGCTCGTCTCTTCCGCTCCTGGAAGCCAGACATGCACCTGCTGGGGGAGACCAGCGGCAAGAACGCCATTATCGTGACCTCCTCGGCGGATCCCGATCTGGCGGTGCGCGACATCGTGCACTCGGCTTTCGCACACGCGGGGCAGAAATGCTCGGCTTCCTCTCTGCTGATCCTCGTGGGTTCGGCGGGACGCTCCACGCGTATTGCGCGTCAGCTCGTTGACGCGACCGCGTCGCTGCGGGTGGGATTGCCGGCGTCACTGGACTCTCAGGTCGGTCCCGTCGTCGTTCCTGATGATGAGAAGGCCGTGCGAGGCCTGACCGCCCTGGGGGAGGGTGAGCACTGGGTGCTCAAGCCGCGCTACCTGGGCGATGGGCTCTGGACCCCGGGTATCCGTGCGGGCGTGGTCCCCGGCAGCGAGTTCCATCTGACGGAATACTTCGCGCCCGTCCTCGGCGTCATGCGTGTCGATACACTCGAGGAAGCCATCGAGGCCGTCAACGAGGTCGACTACGGCCTGACCTCAGGCCTGCACACCCTCGACACCGAGGAACTAGCGATGTGGCTGGATGGTATTGAGGCCGGAAACCTCTACGTTAACCGTGGCATCACGGGCGCAATTGTTCGCCGTCAGCCTTTTGGTGGATGGAAACGCTCGGCCATCGGATCGACCACGAAAGCCGGCGGTCCCTCGTACCTGCTGGGTCTGGGCGAGGTTGAGCCCGACCGCGATGCGATGGCGGGGGCGTCCGGTGCTCCCGTGGAGGCGCTCGATCCGAGTGTGCTCGCCCTGTGTCGTGCGGCCGGTCCTCACCTGAGCGCGGATGATGCGGCCGAACTGAGCCGTGCCGTCGCCGCCGATGGCGCTGCCTGGGCATCCGATTACGGGGCCAACCGCGACGTTACCGGCATGGCCTGCGAACGCAATGTCCTGCGCTACCGTTCCACGCCGGTCCTCGTGCGCGCCGGGAGCGGGACTGCCCTCGCCGACACTGTGCGTGTGCTGGCAGCGGGCATCCTCGCGGGTGGCCCCATCGGGCTATCCGTTGCCGACGAGCTTCCGGCTACCATCCGGGAGCTGCTGGAGGGCGGGGATATCGAGGTGACGGTCGAAGACGCGCACTCATGGGATTCTCGCCTGGCGATGGTGGCGAACTCGGGCGGCCTGGGAATGCGCGTGCGCGTCCTTGGCCCGCGCGAGGAGTCCTCGGAGGATCGTTGGGAGCGCGCAAGTCGCGCGAGTATGGGCAGCCCCGATGTTGCGCTGTACACGGGAGCGGTGACGCCGTGCCCCCATACGGAACTGCTGCCCTTCCTGCGTGAACAGGCGGTGGCGATCACGAACCATCGTTTCGGAACGCCGCTGGATTTGGCTGCGGGGCTCCTGTAGCGCTTGCGCCCGGCAGTCGGTTGAGCCTCTGAGCTCGGCGGAGGACAGTGAACGCCCGCGACGATGAGTCGCGGGCGTTCACCCATGTTGATTCAGGGCATGTACGCAGCGGAGGCGAGGAGTGGATAAACGCTGGAGGGGCGAGCCTGTCGGCTCGCCCCTCCAGCGTTACGTCAGTGTCGTCGACTCAGATCGCGCGGGCGACCTTGTCGGACTTCAGGCACTTGGTGCACACGTTCAGGCGCTTGGGCGTCCCATTGACCAGGGCGCGAACGCGCTGAATGTTCGGATTCCACCGGCGGTTGGTGCGAACGTGCGAGTGCGACACGCTCTTGCCGAAGCCGGGTCCCTTACCGCACACGTCACAAACGGCAGCCACGATGTTCTCCTCGGTATGTCTTCCAGTTCAGTCTTTGGCTCCCCACGGTCGCGGGGAACACTTCCTCCGGTGCTTGAACCGAAGGCAACCATGACAGAATAGCGGATGATGCGCGCTTTCAACAAGTCGCACGCGTGATCGGTCGTGTCAGGTCGCACACAGCAACCCTCGCGGGGACAATGGGACGGGCAGGAAAGGGGAGTCATGGAGCTCAATGCAGCGGTCATCATCGAGGCGTGTCGCGCCGGTGCCGAGGAGGCGGCGAGGCTCGCGCCCTTTCTTGATGACCTGGATGGATGGGACGGCGCGGATTGTGACACGGGCACAAATGCGGCGGCCACGATGGCTGCCCTCGCCGCTGCGATGGACTCCCTGGAGCCTCGCGCCCACCTGCGCGTAGCACTCGAGGCGGGTGTGGAGACGATTATCCGCCGGGGCATCGGGCATAGCGGTCTCGCGCTCGGTGCGCTGTTCGAGGCCTGGGCTGGTGCCCTGACGGACGAGCACCACGTGACGCCGCTCGCAGCGCGACGGATGCTGGCGGCTTCCTTGACGCCTGTGGCCTCGTCTATCGAATGGTCCGATGCGCTCGTTGAGATGCTCAACGGTGCTGTTCGTGAGCTTGCGGATATGGGCGATACGCTCCCCGAGGTTGAAGACGTCTTCTCCCGCTTTTCGACACAGGCGCAGATCGGCCTGGTGGAGGCGACGAATGAATCGACGGGGCGCATCGATCCCGGCGGTGCGTTCATCGCTCTGGTGCTCGCGTGCATCGATGCCGCCATGCGTGACGACGCCGGTATCCTGCAGTCTTTCACCGCGATGCTCGCTGACCTCGCGGAGCGCCACTCGCGCGCGCCGGAGGCTGCCTCGCCCCCGCCCGGCCGTGATTTCACGGTCGACATCATCCTGGAGGGTACCGAAGACGACCTACGCGGGCTGCTCGTGCGCCTGGGGGGACTCGGTGCGCGCCTGTCCTACGTGGGCCGTGTGGATCTGTTTGGAATGGGGGAGTGGCGTCTCCACGTGGATACGTCCGCGCCGCTGGCTGCGCACCCCACGTCCGGGCAGGTTGTGCGCTTCCAGGTGTGCGACGCGCGTCCCGATGCCCAGATCGGCATCGACGAGCTGGCGGACGAGGGGCTCAGCCACCGCGGCGTGCGTCTCCTGCAGCGTCGCCCGATGCGCCGAGTCGAGCGCGCACGAGTCATCGCGTGCACCCGTGCCCCCGGCCTCGTCGAAGAACTCGCACGCGCAGGAGCCGTCGTTTTCCTGGACCTGAACCCGAGCGACGCGGCCGGTGTCGTCTCCGCAGCAAGTTCGCGCACGGGCGTGACGCTCGTTGCCCCCTGCGACGAGGCCAGCGCCGCCCTGGTCGGTACCGTTGCCTCTGTTCTTCCCGCTCCAGCTCCCGGCGTGCCTGCGATCCTGCGTGCAGCCAGCAGCGATGATCTCGGCGTCCTCGCGGTCGCCCGCGCGTGCGCTCCTCTCTTCGTCCCGCAGCCAGGTGGCCTCGCGGCGGCTCCGACGCTCGCGCGGATGCTGCGCGACGGTGCCCACGACGCGCTGTCGACGTGGACGACCGCCCCGCTACCGCTCGACGGGGATCCCGAAGGGATCGCCGAGGCATTGGCCGAGGCTGCGCGCGGGGGAGCACAGTCGTGGCGGCTGCTTGTCTCTCGCGACGATGATGGTCCCTACACGGTGGCGACGGTGCGCCAGCTGCTCTCCACGCGTGATGCGTCCTCGACGATCGACCTGGAGACGTGGGATGGTGGGCAGAGCCGGCCGAGCCTGGTCGCGGGGTGCGCCTCGTGAGTGCACTCGACATCCCGCTGTCCCTGCGCCTGCCCAAGAAGACGGCGAAGGCGCTGGCGGGCGGCGGGGTTGCGACGGTGGGCGACCTGCTCATGGTGGCGCCTCGCCGGTACTACCACTGGGGCCGCCTCACGCCCCTGTCCTCCCTGCGAGAGGGGGAGGATGTCACGATCCTCGCCGAGGTTGCGTCCGCGCACCTGATCGCTAACCGCTCCGGATCGGGCGTCCGCCTGGAGGTCACTCTCACGGACGGCGTTCAGTTCCTCTCCGCCACGTTTTTCGCGAAAAATCAGTACAAGCTTGCGCCGATCGAGAGGATCCTGACCCCCGGGCAATCCTTCCTTTTTGCCGGGAAAGTGGGCGCCTATCGCGGCAAGCTTCAACTCACCCACCCGTCTTTCGAAGGCGTCGATGGGGAGGATATCGAGCGAATCGCCTCCCGGCCCATCCCGATCTATCCGACGACGGGATCTCTCGCCTCGTGGGCGATCGCCCGCGCCGTCGGTATGGTTCTCGACCACCTCGACGATGCGGACGTGCCCGACGTGGTTCCCGCCGCGGTGCGCGATCGCGTCGACATTCCCGCCTATGCGTGCAGCCTTCGTCGCCTGCATCAGCCGCACACGGACGACGACTACCAACAGGCCCGCCGCGCACTGGCCTTCACGGAGGCGTTTGTTCTGCAGGTGGGGCTGGCGATGCGTCGGCGTGGCGCACGCGCGACCCCGGCGGTCGCTTCCCCCCGGAGCGCCGCACTCGTGGATCGGTTCCGCGACTGTCTGCCCTTCCAACTCACCGATTCTCAGGAGGACGCTGTCGCGCAGATCGGCGCCGACCTTGAGCGCGAGACCCCGATGCAGCGCCTCCTCCAGGGGGACGTCGGTTCGGGTAAGACGATCGTCGCGCTCATGTCCTTCCTGCAGGTCGTCGCGGCGGGCCACCAGGGCGCCCTCGTCGCCCCGACGGAGGTCCTGGCCGAGCAGCACGCAGCATCCCTGCGGGCCCTCCTCGCACCCCTGGGAGAAGAAGCCCCCGACGTGCGTCTCCTGACCGGTTCGACGACGCCGGCTGCCCGCCGAGAGATCCAAGCGGCCATGAACTGCGCTCAGCCGCTCATCGTCGTGGGAACGCACGCACTCTTCCAGGAATCCGTGCGTTTCGCCGATCTTGCCCTCGTCGTCGTCGACGAGCAGCACCGCTTCGGCGTCGAGCAGCGTGCCGCCCTCCGTCGAGCCCGGGAAGATGGTCGCGGTGTCCACGAACTAGTGATGAGCGCGACGCCAATCCCGCGCACGATCGCCATGACCGTGTTCGGTGACTTGGATGAGACACGCATGAGCGGGATGCCCCGCGGTCGCACGCCCGTGGCCACCTACCTCACGGACGCAGCAAACGCCGCGTGGGTGGAGCGCACGTGGGCCAGAGCCGCCGAAGAGATTTCGCAGGGGCGGCGCGTCTACGTCGTCTGCCCGCGTATCGACGCTACTGACGAGGTGAGTGATGCCGACGAGGAGCACGCGCGCCCACTCGCATCCGTCAGTGAGGTTGCCGCCTACCTCCGTTCCCATCCCGCGCTCGCGGGCGTGGCTATCCACGAGCTCACGGGGCGCACGCCCGCGCCCGTGAAAGCCCAGATCATGGAGGACTTTTCCGCCGGACGCGCCCCGCTGCTCGTCGCAACGACCGTCATCGAGGTCGGCGTTGACGTCTCGGAGGCAACCCTCATGGTGATCCTCGACTCCCAGCAGTTCGGGCTCGCTCAGCTCCACCAGCTGCGTGGGCGCGTCGGACGTTCCTCCCTGCCCTCCCTGTGTATCGCGATGCATCGGCATGAACTCACCGATGCGGGGCTCGCGAGGCTGCAGGCTTTTGCCGAGACGACCGACGGTTTCGAGCTCGCCGAGGCCGATCTGCGCCTGCGCAAGGAGGGTGACGTCCTGGGCGCCGGTCAGTCGGGCAAGGCTACGCACCTGCGGTTCCTCTCCGTCCGCCGCGACGAATCACTCATCCGTTCGGCTAAAGAAGCAGCCGACGCGCTCCTCGATAGCGACGCGACGCTGGAGGGCCATCCGGACCTCGCGCGCGCCCTGCGTGGCGCCTCCGAGGGGCAAGTCGAGTGGATGCAACGCTCCTGAGGCGTGCCCGGTAGGGTAGAGGCATGACCAGAATCGTCGCAGGTAGTGCCAAAGGGCGAACCCTCGCCGTGCCTAAGTCCGGGACGCGCCCCACATCGGAGCGCGTGCGCGAGGCGCTTTTCTCCCGTCTCGACCACATGAACGTCCTGAATGGGACAACCGTGTTGGACCTGTACGCCGGGACGGGTGCGCTCGGCCTGGAGGCGCTCTCGCGCGGTAGCACACGCGCAACGCTCGTCGAAAAATCGTCTGGAGCGGCGCGCGTCGCCTCCGCCAACGTCCGCTCGACCGGTCTGCCCGCACGCGTCGTCACAGCTGATGCTCGTGCGTATCTTGCTGCGCGCACCGGCGAGGATCTGTGCGGAGACGTTGACCTTGTTTTCATCGATCCTCCCTACGACATTGCCGAGGCGGATATGACCGCCATCCTGTCGCTGCTCGGACCCTGGATCGGCCCCGATGCACTCGTCGTCGTTGAGCGCTCGACCCGCGCACCCGCGCCCACATGGCCGCCCTTCCTCGTCCTAGAAGACCAGCGCACGTGGGGCGAGACCGTCGCCTATTTCGCGGGCCCGCCACTGCCCACGGAAGACTCAGAGGGCGGCGTGAGCGCTCCCGAGGAGGCCGAGGCCTCGTCGATGAGTGAGGAGGACCGCCGATGATCGCACTGTTCCCAGGCTCTTTTGACCCCTTTACGAATGGGCATCTCGACGTCGCCGAGCGCGCCTGCGCCATCGCTGAGCGGCTCATTATCGGCGTCGGCATCAACCCCGCCAAACATGGGCTGATCCCAACCGACCGAAGGGTCGCTCTCATCGAGGAAGCCACCGCCCACCTGAGCAACGTCGACGTCGTGGCCTTGGAAGGGGCGACGATGGATGAGGCCTCGCGCTTGGGTGCCACACTCATCGTCAAGGGCGTGCGCTCGGCAATAGATCTCGATCACGAGGCCCCTCAGGCAGCCTTTAACGACGAGGTCGGTGGCATCGACACATGGTGGATCCCGACCCGCCCCGCGCTCGCGCATGTCTCGTCGAGCGCCATCCGCGAGCTATTCGGACTCAAAAAGGATATTTCTCGGTATGTCCCGCCAGCGGTTGAGCGATTTCTGACCGACAATAGAAGCTGAATCATGCTCGGTGGAACGCAGGAGGCAGCCATGGCTGATACGCCCGACAACAAGACGCAGGACGAGTGGAACGAGGAAACCGTCTACGGTCCCTCCACCGTGATCGCCGCCCTCGATCAGATCGAGGATCTCGTCGAGTCCTCGCGCACCGTTCCCCTGTCCGCATCCATCATGATTAACAAGGCCGAGCTGCTTGACCTCCTGGATCAGGCACGCGAGGCTCTGCCGGAGGATCTCGTTGCTGCCGACGCCGTCGTCGCCGATGCCGACGCGGTCCTGGGACGCGCGGACTCCGCGGCAGAAACCCGTATCGCCGAGGCGAACTCGCGCGCCTCCTCCACCCTCGACCAGGCCAACGAGCGCGCCGCACAAATCATCTCCGATGCTGAAGAGGAAGCTGAACGGACGCGCTCGCGAGCGGACGACGAGGCGACTGCTCTCGTCTCGCAGGCACGTTCGGATGCTGAGGCGACGATCGCCGACGCGAACGCACAGGCGGCGCGCATCGTCTCCACTGAGAACATCGTGCGCATGGCCGAGGACCGTGCGCGCGAAATCGTGTCCGAGGCGAAGCGCTCAGCGGCATCGCTACGCGAGGGAGCCGACGACTACGTGGCCAACTCCCTCGATGAGCTCGCGCAGCTCATTTCCGACCTGTCGCGCCGCACGGATGCGGGCCGTCGAACGATCGCCGAGCGCCGCGGCGTTGGCGTGACAGATGTGGACCTGGCCAATGAGTGACAAGACCCTGGTGCTGTCCCTGGCGCGTCTGCCTCGCGCTCTCGGATCCACGTTGCATGAGGACCTCGTGTGGGTGACCCCTGACGACCTTGGGACCCCCTCGATGTCGGCCGTGCCCGGCGTGCCTCTGGACATCTCCGTGGACATGACCAGCGTCGAGGACGGTGTTCTCGTCTCGCTGGCAACATCGGTGGACCTCGTCGGTGAGTGCGTGCGCTGCCTCGACGAGATGCGCGAGCACCATGACGTCGTCAGCCAAGAGGTCTACTTTGAGCCCGGTGCCCCGGTCCTGACGTCCGCGGACGACGAGGGTGAAGAAGCAGATGACCTGTTCGTCATCGGCGAGCGCGACACCATCGATATCGAGACCCAGCTGCGCGACGCGATCGTCCCCCTCGTCGACCCGCGCCCGCTGTGCAGCGACGACTGCGCGGGCCTGTGCGATGTGTGCGGTGAGAAGTGGGCGGACCTGCCCGAGGATCACGAGCATTTCGTCGTCGATCCGCGCCTGGCTTCCCTGGCGTCCCTGCTGGGGGAGGATGGCGAGTCGGAGCGTTCGTGATGGCCCGTTCGAAGCACTTACCGGTACCCCCGCGCACGGATACAGACGCCCTCGTCGACGCCTGGGGGACACGCATCGACGCGCCGCTGTTGCAGCTCGCTCTGGTGCATCGTTCCTACGCGAACGAGGCTGGAGGAATCGCCAATAATGAGCGGCTGGAGTTTCTGGGCGATTCGGTGCTCTCCATCGTGATTGCGGAGAAGCTTTACGAGCAGTACCCCGACGTCGCAGAGTCTGATCTGTCGCGCATGCGCGCGGCAACCGTCTCGCAGCAGCCTCTGGCCGCAGCGGCTCGGCGCATTAACCTGGGTGACTTCGTGTTCCTCGGTAAAGGAGAGTCAACGCACGGAGGGCGGGACAAGGATTCCATCCTGTCCGACACGTTCGAGGCGCTGATCGGCGCGACCTACCTGACGAGCGGCCTTGAGGAGGCTCGTCGCGTGATCCTGGAGCGTCTCAGCTTCCTGCTGGTGGATGCCCCCTCGCGTGGGCAGCACCAGGACTGGAAGACGATTCTCATCGAGTACGCCCAGGCACAGGGCCTGGGCGAGGTGTCCTACGAGGTGGAGGGCGAGGGGCCGGATCACCAGCGCGTGTTTACGGCGCAGGCCTTCGTCTCCGGGCGTTCGGATGCACTCGGGACGGGGCAGGCCTCGTCGAAGAAGCATGCGGAGAACGCGGCCGCGCAGGATGCGATGAGCCGACTGTCTCCGGAGCAGTAAGTAATAGTAATCGAGGGCGCGTGCCCTCCTGACCGTTAGAATCAGACACGTGAGTGAAAATACCGTTGCGCGCACGCGCGTTATGATCGTCGACGATCACGAGATCGTTCGACGTGGCATTGCTGAGATCGTTGACCGAGACGAGGCCCTGGAGGTCGTTGCTGAAGCCGGGTCGGTCGCTGACGCCGTGCGTCGCGCCGATCTGGTGCGCCCCGACGTCATCCTCGTTGATCTGCAGCTGCCCGACGGGACGGGTATCGACATCATGAATCGCCTGCGCGCCTCTCATCCGCAGATCCTCCCGGTGGTCCTGACGTCCTTCGACGACGACGAGGCCCTGGCTGAGTCCCTGGAGGCCGGAGCGCGCGCGTACATTCTTAAGACCGTGCGCGGAGCTGAGATCACTGACGTTATCAAGGCTGTCGCGGATGGCCGCGTCCTGCTGGATGAGCGTACGCTCACGCGTCGGCGCGTCGATCACGAGGATCCGACCGCTGACCTGACGCCGTCGGAGCGTAAGGTTCTTGACCTGATCGGAGATGGTCTGTCGAACCGTGAGATCGGCGAAAAGCTCGGTGTTGCCGAGAAGACCGTGAAGAACCACATCACGTCGTTGCTATCCAAGATGGGGCTGCAGCGCCGTACGCAGGTTGCCGCCTGGGTTGCCGGGCAGAGGGCTGCCGCGTGGCGTAACTGAGCCACTGCCTCGTCCCTGAGGGGAGGAGGGTTAACAAGCGGGTCGGGGTAACCGGCCCGCTTGTCGTATGTGCGAGCGCAAGAGATTGAATAGTACGACCGTTTTAGTTTCCGCCTAAACGGGGAACCCCCTGATTTTCGAGAAAGCTACTATCAAACTGATTCACGGGAAAGCCCTGTGGGGTAACGTTCGCCTCATCCTCACCGTTGAGGACGGACACCGTTGTCCACCATTACCCCTTGAAAGGACACCCCGTGAACCTCAAGCGAATGCTTGCCGGGTGTGCGGTCGCTACGGCACTGGTGCTCGCACCCATGAGCGCCCCCACTTTTGCCGACGCGCCGCCAGCGCCTACCGGCGTCCCCGCAGCGGTCCCACTGAGCTCCACCCCGAAAATTGCCAAGTGGCAGGAACTCCAGTACGGCATGTTCATGCACTTCGGCGTCTACTCCGTCTACGGCGGCT
>JAHYYD010000139.1 GCA_019425105.1 Actinomycetota bacterium | reverse complement strand
CGCCCCAACGTCGGCAAGTCGACCCTGACGAACGCGCTGGTCGGACGCAAGATCGCGATCACCTCGGGCCGCCCCGAGACCACGCGTCACAACATTCGCGGCATCGTGCACGGGGATAACTACCAGTTGGTGCTCGTGGACACTCCCGGATACCACCGTCCGCGCACGCTGCTGGGCAAGCGACTCAACGACATGGTGCGCGAGGCCCTCTCCGAGGTCGACGTCGTGCTTTTCTGCCTGCCCGCCGATCAGCGCATCGGCCCCGGCGACCAGTTCATCGCACGCGAGCTGCGCGGCATCAAACGGCCGATCATCGCCGTCGCAACCAAGTGCGATGCCGTGCCGCGCGACCGCGTCATGAAGCACCTGCTGTCCGTCGAGAAGCTGGGGGAGTGGGCTGCCATCGTCCCCGTGTCCTCCGTGGAGGGCAAGGGCATCGACCACCTGCGCGAGGTGCTCGCGCAGACTGTGCCGCTCTCGCCGCCGCTGTACCCCGAGGGTGACGTCACCGACGAGTCACGCGACACCCTGATCGCCGAGTTCATCCGCGAGGCCGCTCTGGAGGGCGTGCGCGACGAGCTACCGCACTCCCTGGCCGTCCAGGTCGAGGAGATCATCGAGAGGCCGCGCCGCGAGGGCGACGACCGTCCGCCGATGCTTGACATCCACGTGAACGTCTACGTCGAGCGCGACTCCCAGAAGGCCATCATTATCGGCCGCAAGGGAAGCCGCCTCAAGCAGATCGGCACCCAGGCCCGCGCGCACATCGAGGAGCTGCTGGGCCGCCGCGTGTACCTTGACCTGCACGTGCGCACCGCGAAGGACTGGCAGTCCGACCCGAAGATGCTGGGAAGGTTGGGGTTCTGACATGCCCAGCGTTATCCGTGTGCGTGGCGCCCGCGTCCACAACCTGAAAAACGTGGACGTCGACGTTCCTCTGAACGCGTTCGTCGCAGTCGCGGGCGTGTCTGGGTCGGGTAAATCCTCCCTGGCCCTGGGCACGCTCTACGCGGAGGGGTCGCGGCGTTACCTGGAGTCCCTGGCGACCTACACGCGTCGGCGCATCTCCCAGGCTGCTAAGGCCTCGGTCGACGAGGTTGAGCACGTGCCCGCCGCGCTCGCGCTGCGCCAGCGCCCAGGTGTACCCGACGTGCGCTCCACCTTCGGTACGGCGACGGAGCTTCTCAACCACCTGCGCCTGCTGTTCTCACGCGTTGGCTCCTATCTGTGCCCCAACGGGCACCGCGTCCCGCCCTCGCGCAACGTGGCCCTAGAAGCGCCTCTCACGTGCCCGGAGTGCGAGGAGTCCTTCTACGGGCTCGGCGCGGAGGCGATGGCCTTCAACTCAGCCGGCGCGTGCCCGGTGTGCGATGGGACGGGCGTCCAGCGCGTCGTCAACCGCGCGTCCCTCGTGCCCGACCAGTCCCTCACCATCGACGAGGGCGCGGTTTCCCCGTGGGGATCCCTCATGTGGAAACTCATGAAGGACGTCGCCCGCGAGATGGGCGTGCGCACGAACGTGCCCTTCCGGGATCTGAGCGACGCTGAAAAGACAATCGTCTACGAGGGGCCCGCCGAAAAACGCCACATCGTCGTCGCCACCAAGACCGGTGGCGCGGAGCTGGACTTCACCTACTTCAACGCGGTCGCCACCGTCGAGAATGCCCTGTCGAAAGCGAAAGATGAGAAAGCGCTCGCCCGCGTCGACAAATACCTCATCACCCGCACGTGCCCGGCATGCGACGGCACACGCCTGGGGGAGCGGGTGCGCTCGACGCTCATCGACGGCATCGACCTTGGCGATGCCTCTCGCCTGAGTCTCACGGAACTGCGTGACTGGGTCCAGCGTGTCCCCGGCCTCGTCCCGGAGGAAGTGGCGCCCATGGCCCGCGTCATCGTCGACGAGATGACCGAGCCGATGGATCGCCTCGTGGAGCTTGGCCTGTCCTACCTGTCCCTTGACCGCGCGTCCTCGACCCTGTCCAATGGCGAGCGCCAGCGCGTGCAGCTCGCCCGAGCTGTGCGCAACCGGACGACCGGGGTCCTCTACGTCCTCGACGAGCCGACCATCGGCCTGCACCCCTCCAACGTCGACGGTGTCCTATCGATCATCCGTGAGCTTATCGCCGACGGAAACTCCGTTGTCGTCGTCGACCACGACACGCGGGTCCTGGGGGCCGCCGACCACCTCATCGAGATCGGCCCGGGAGCTGGCGCGGACGGCGGTCGCGTCATCTTCCAGGGCGCCATCGACGAGGCCTCCCACGCCCCAGCCTCCCGCATCGGCCCGTACATGGCTGGGGTGCGTCGGGTTAAGCGTGCGGCCGGGGAGTCAGATCGGGGCGCGGACGTCGATGGGCGCGGCGCGATTCACCTGGAGACCTCGCAGATACACACGGTGCGGCCCCTGAGTGTGGACATTCCCATCGGCTCGCTGACGGCCGTCACGGGCGTGAGCGGGTCGGGTAAGACGACGCTCGTCCTGGAGTCGCTGGTTCCCGCGCTGCGTGCGCGCTTGGCTGGCGAGTCGCTGCCCGCGCACGTGCGCGACGTGGATGCTGGTGGTCTGTCGCGGGTCAACCTCATTGATGCGACGCCGATCGGTGTGAACGTACGCTCGACCGTGGCGACGTACTCTGGCGTGCTGGACGAGCTGCGCCGGGCCTTTGCACGCACGGAGGAGGCGCAGGTGGCCGGGCTGAAACCCGGTGCCTTCTCCTACAACACGGGCTCGCTGCGTTGTCCGACCTGCGATGGGACCGGGCAGATCACCCTGGACGTTCAGTTTCTGCCCGACGTTGACATCGAGTGCACCGAGTGCCGGGGGAGCCGCTACGGCGCGCAGGCGGCATCGATCCGCCGTGATGGGTTGAGCCTGCCCGACATCATGGCGATGAGCGTCGACGAGGCCCGGGTTGCCGTGCGCGGCCTGAAGAAAGCGGGCGCGCTCTTAGAAACGCTGTCAGGCCTAGGTTTGGGCTACCTGACGCTCGGAGAGGCAACACCTGCTCTGTCCGGCGGCGAGGCGCAGAGACTCAAGTTGGCCTCGGAGATGGGACGGCGCCAAGACGGGACGCTGTTCGTCTTCGACGAGCCGACCATCGGCCTGCACCCCGACGACGTGCAGGTCCTCCTCGACGTGTTGCAGCACCTCATCGAGCGGGGAGCGACGGTCCTCGTCATCGAGCACGACCTGGACCTGATCCGTTGCGCCGACTGGGTCATCGACATGGGACCGGGCGGCGGCATGGAAGGCGGGCGCATCATTGCACAGGGGACGCCGACCGATATTGCAGCCAACGAGGCCTCAGTGACGGGCCGCTATCTGCACTGAGACTGCCTCACGGGGAAACCTAATAGACGCGCGGACGACTCCCGCATGCAACACAGTGCCCGGCTACCGCGTGGCAGCCGGGCACGTGACGTTGTCAGAGCGAGACGATCACTTGACGATGACGACTCGCAGGAAGCGGGGGCCGTGCACGCCGTTGACGCGGACCAGCTCGATGTCGGAGGTCGCCGAACCGCCGGCGAGCCAGGTCATCGGACGGGTCGGGTTCTTGCCGAGAATATCGACGGCCTGCGGCACCGTGGGAACGATGTCGGAGGCACGCAGGACGACGACGTGCGTGTCGGGCACGAGCGTGATCGCGCGCCGCCCCTGGTCGGGCTCGCCGTCGAGGACGATGGTGCCGGACAGAGAGATCGCGACGCGGCAGCGCGTGACGACGGCGTCGATCTTGTCGAGCTCCAGCGTCGGGATGGCCTGCTCGCGGCTGTCCTCGCGCACCGTGCGGCCGTCGCGGGCGGCGGCCTCCTTGAAGGCGTCGTCCAGGCCGGTGGGGACCACGACGGAGGTGGCCTTCTGGTCGGCCAGGAAGGTCGAGACTGCGTCGGCGGCCTCGTCGTCGCTGGAAACCACGACGACCTGCGCGGAGTAGTCCTCAAGCTTCTCGATCATTTCCTCGACGACCGCGTCGGATCCGGGCGCGTGCTCGGTGGAGCGGATGTAGTCGCGGGGGATCGGACGCACCGGACGGTCCTGCTGGGAACGAGAGATAGCGTCGCGTGCGCGAGCCAGGATCGCGGTCTTCGCGTCCATGGTGGTGGTGCTCATGTCACGCCTCCTTCGGGGTCGTGTTGGTGGTCATGCCGTGCTCGGACGCGAGCGGGACACCCGTCGCGGGGGCGTCGGTACGAGGCGCGTTGGCGTCGGAATCCTTGTGGGTGCGCTTCCACCACTGACGGAAGGTCTCCTTGGGAGCGACCGGCAGGTCGCGCGCGCGCGTCCACAGCGAGGCTGGGAACGGCAGCGCCCCGATAGCCCCCTTCTTCGCGAAGAGGCGCGTCGCCTTGGTCGGCACGTTCGCGGCCTTCCACAGCTTCGCGTTCGACATGACCGGGGTGGTCACGCCCATCGCGAGGTCCCACACGTCCGGCACCAGGTTGCGCTTGACGTCAACCGTGCGCGCACGCATGTGAATGAGGATCGTCGGGATGTCGATCTTGACGGGGCAGACCTCGCCACACGCACCACACAGGGAGGACGCGAAGGGCAGGGTGTGCACAGGATCGTGCTCGTCGAGGCCCTGGGTGAGCTGCGGGGTGAGGATCGCGCCGATGGGGCCCGGGTAGACGGAGCCGTAGGCGTGACCGGAGGTGTGCTGGTAGACCGGGCAGATGTTCATGCACGAGCCGCAGCGGATGCAGGCGAGGGCCTGGCGGCCGATTGGGTCGGCGAGGACCTTGGTACGGCCGTTGTCCATGAGGATGAGATGGAATTCCTGGGGGCCATCGCCGGGGGTGACGCCCGTCCACATGGAGGTGTAGGGGTTCATGCGCTCGCCGGTGGCGGAACGAGGCAGGAGCTGGGAGAAAATCTCGATGTCCTGGAAGCGGGGGACCAGCTTCTCGATGCCCATCAGGGTGATGAGCGTGTCGGGCAGGGTCAGGCACATACGGCCATTGCCCTCGGACTCGAAGATCGAGACCGTGCCGGTTTCCGCGACGCCCATGTTCGTGCCCGAGACAGCAACCTTGGCGTGCAGGAACTTCTTACGCAGGTGGGAGCGTGCCGCGGCGGTCAGCTCGGTCGGGTCGTCGGAGAGATCGCGAGGAGCGTCCTCCATGCGATCCAGGAAGATGCCGCGGACCTCGGAGCGGTTGCGGTGGATCGCGGGGACCACGATGTGGCTGGGCATGTCGTCGGCCAGCTGGACGATCATCTCGGCGAGGTCGGTCTCGCGAGCGTGAATGCCCTGTTCCTTCAGGTACTCGTTGAGGTTCGTCTCCTGGGTGGCCATGGACTTGACCTTGACGATCTCGTCGACGCCCTTGGACTTGATGATGTCCGCGATGATGCGGTTGGCCTCGTGCTTATCGCGCGCCCAGTGGACGATGCCGCCGCGAGCGGTCACGTTGCGCTCGAACTCTTCGAGGAGCTCGGGCATGCGGGACTCGACCTCGAACTTGACGGCCTCGGCTGCGCTGCGCAGATCCTCCCAGTCGGGCATTTCCGCGACGCGCTGCCCGCGCTTGGCGCGGATCGTGCGGGTAGCGTGGCCCAGGTTGCGGCGCATCTGGGTGTTCGCCAGGGTCTTGTGGGCACCCTGCGGGAACGTGGGACCCCAGCGGAGGGTGTCCTCGGGGATGGAGACGGTGGTGCGCCAGCCGCCCGTGTGGGCCTGCGCGTTCGCGTCGTCAGAGACCACGCCGGGCATACCGATGAATGTTTCAGACATGTCAGATCACCTGTGCGCTTTCGGGTGCGAAGGAGATGTTGCCCTCGAAGGGCTGGTCCTTGGTGGATGCCAGGATCTCGGCGAGGTGCATGGGGCGGATGCCCGAGTTGAGACGCGAGAGGCCGCCACCGACGTGCATGAGGCAGGAGTAGTCGCCCATGACCAGGACCTCGGCGCGCGTCGACATGACGTTGGTGACCTTGTCCGCGAGCATCGACGTGGAGGTCTCGGAGTTCTTCATGGCGAAAGTGCCGCCGAAACCGCAGCAGACCTCGGCGTCAGGCAGGTCGACGAGGGTCAGGC
>JAHYYD010000138.1 GCA_019425105.1 Actinomycetota bacterium | reverse complement strand
TTCTGGGACGGCTACGGCATGAACGGCGGCGACGCCTTCTATGCTGGCAAGGCCTTCCTGAGCGCCGACGTCGCGCGCCTGGTCGCGGCCGAGGGCCTGGGTATCGACACCGCCTCGCTCGGTGAGCTGAGCCTGGCCCTGCGCGCTGGCGTGGATCCCTCGCGCATCGGCCTGCACGGCAACAACAAGTCGGACGCGGAGATCCGCCTGGCCCTCGAGGCTGGCATCCATCGCATCTTCATCGATTCGATGGACGAGGTTCACCAGATTGAGCGCATCGCCGCTGACCTCGGCGTCGTCGCGCCCGTCATGGTGCGCCTGAAGTCGGGCATTCACGCGGGCGGCAACGAGTACATTGCGACCGCCCACGAGGACCAGAAGTTCGGCCTGTCCCTGGCCACCGGCCAGGCGTACGAGGCCGTGGCTGCGATCAAGGACGCGGAGCACCTGGACTTCCGGGGCCTGCACAGCCACATCGGCTCTCAGATCTTTGGGACCGAGGCCTTCGCCGAGGCCGCGCGCATCGTCGTCGACTTTGCGGCGCGCGTGAAGGCCGAGCTCGACCTGGCCGTTCCCGCGATTGACCTGGGTGGCGGCGTCGGCATTGCCTACACGGGCCAGGATCCGGTCCCGACCTCGCCGGTCGAGGTCGCCCGCGCCCTGGCGGACGTCGTGCGCGAGCGCTGCGCCCACCACGGCCTGCCGATCCCGCACGTGTCCGTCGAACCGGGCCGGTCCATTGCGGGTCCCTCGATGGTCATGCTCTACCGCGTCGGCGTCGTCAAGGATGTCTCGTTGGAAGATGGGGGAGTGCGCCGCTACGTGGCGATCGACGGCGGCATGTCGGATAACATTCGCCCGGTGCTCTACGACGCCGTCTACACGGCGACGCTCGCGAACCGGGACCCGGCCGATGCCTCGTCCCTGGTGCGTTGTCGCATCGTCGGCAAGCACTGCGAGAGTGGCGACATCGTCATCCGCGACATCGACCTGCCGGCCGACATTGCGGGCGGTGACCTGCTGGCCGTCCCGGCAGTGGGCGCGTACGGCTACTCGATGGCATCGAACTACAACATGCTGACGAAGCCCGGCGTGCTCGCCGTCGAGGATGGGGCCGCCCGCTGGTTCATTCGCCCGCAGACGGTCGACCACCTGCTGGCCCTCGACGCTGGCCTGGAGTGAACACCGGCCTGGGGTAAACAGAGTGCGAGACGGGGAGTGCCTGCGGGTGCTCCCCGTTTTGTACTCCCCGTGTCGTGCTCCCGGTATGCTGTGTGCCCCGGTGTGCCATGTGCTCCCGCTCGTGTGCCCCTCCGGACTGCATTCCCCCAAATTTCGCATGCAATTCCCACATGATTATTTCAAGATTTGAAATCGAATCGTTGATATTCTGCGGTTTTTCGGGGGTTCCAAAAATTGGGGCAGGGGAATTGCATGCGAAATTGGGGGAGGGGCCGCACAGTGAGGAGTTGGGCTTAGGTAAGCCTAGGTTTTGTTGTTACTGGCAAACTCTAGGATGATGGGCGTAGCTGCGAATGCAGCCGAAATCCTGACAGTGACAAACGAAAGTCGAGGAAACATGCGCCGCATCGCCGCACGCATCGGTCTCGTCGCCGCACTCGCCCTGTCCATGGGTGTGGCCGCGGTGAACGCCCCCTCCGCGCGAGCCGAGGAGCCCGGCCTCGTCTCTGCACCCCGCGCCGACAATGATGAGATGAACTACGCGATCAACCTCGCGGGCGCCGATCCCGAGGACCTCCAACGAGCCCTCGCTCTCGTCCCCGGGGCGGGCGGTGCTGCCCTGGCCTCGTACCCCGAGATTGGGACCTTCTTCGCGCAGAGCGCCACTCCTTCGTTCGCACCCGACCTGGCCGCCGCCCTGCGGCAGGCCGGTATCTCCATTCACTCGATCGGACCCACCCGCGTGGCTCCCGTCCTGTACTACGAGCGCGTCGAGCTGCCCACAGACAAGAAGGACGAGGCCCCGCAGTCCGGCACGGCAGGCGGGCTGACCTCCATGCGTGAGGAGAGTGCGAGCGCTGCCCCCGCTGGTGCAAACGAGGAGGTTTTCAACTGGGGTGCGGTCGCTATGCATGCGCGCGAGGCCGAGGCCGTGAACGTCAAGCGTGCGCCGGTGACCGTCGCCGTCGTTGATTCCGGCGTTGAGGACACTCATCCGGACTTGGAGGGGCGTGTTGATACGTCGCGTTCCGTGAAGTGTTCGGTCAATGGTGTTGCGACTCAGGATTTTTATGGGTGGCGTGACGAGTTCTATCACGGCACGCATGTCGCGGGTATTATTGCGGCCAATCACAATGATATCGGCATTGATGGTATTGCTCCGGAGGCGAGCATTGTTGCCATTGAGGCGACGAACGATAATCGTCTCATCTACCCCGAGTATGTGACGTGCGCGTTCATGTGGGCCGCGAGCCATGGGGTGGACGTCGTGAATAACTCGTACTCGATGGATCCGTGGGTCTATTGGAGCCCGACTGATCCCGAGCAGGCGGCGGGCCTCGAGGCGGCGACGCGGTCGATCAAGTATGCGCAGGGTAAAGGTTTGGCCGTGATCGCGGCGGCCGGTAACGAGGGCGTCGACATTGACAATCCGACGATCGATAACGGATCCCCGACGGACGTGCCGACGCCGACGAAGAACAGGGCCGTGAATGGCGGTATCCGCGTTCCTTCCATGCTTGATGGTGTCGCGCAGGTGAGCGCGGTTGGTCAGGCGTACAACGTGAAGCCCGGATTGTCCCTCGGTCGCGCCGAGTTCTCTAACTACGGCGACACGATCGATTTTGCTGCTCCGGGCGACCAGATTTACTCCACGGTTCCCTTGCTGTTCTACCTCAGCGGTTACGCCGTCGCCGACGGCACGTCCATGGCGACGCCGCACGTGTCGGGCATTGCGGCCCTCATTAAGTCGGTGCACCCTGAGCTGTCCGGCGCGCAGGTCATCGACCTCATGAAGAAGCAGGCGGCGGCCAATTACGGACGCCTCAACGCGCCCATCGATGGTAGGGAGTACCGCGGTTACGGCTTCCTCGATGCGCTCGATGCGGTGACGTCCGGCGTGGATCAGATTGACGAGGCCAAGGCTGGCGCGTGGGTGAAGGACGCGGTCGGCTGGTGGTACCGGTACGAGGATGGCAGCTACCCGGCGTCGATGAGCGCTCAGATCGACGGGGCGACCTACCGTTTCGACGCGCGCGGCTACATGGTGACCGGCTGGGCCCTTGAGGGTGGTCAGTGGTTCTACCACGGTGCTTCGGGCGCGCAGGTGGCGGGCTGGGCCAACGTGAACGGCACCTGGTACTACCTGGATCCCGCCTCGGGTGCGATGGCGACGGGGTGGGTGTTCGTGGGTGGCACGTGGTACTACCTGGGCGCGTCGGGTGCGATGGCGACCGGCTGGGCCTACGTCGATGGCGCCTGGTATTACCTCACGCCCTCCGGTGCGATGGCGATCGGCTGGCTGCATGAGGGTGGCTCCTGGTACTACTTGGATCCCGCGACGGGTGCGATGGTCACCGGTAGTCAGCAGGTGGATGGCGTGGCCTACACCTTCGGGCCGGACGGGCGCATGCGCTAACCGGCGGCGGTGAATCGTCGCGGTGGGGCTGGGCATCTGCGGGTGCCCGGCCCCGCTTTGTTGCGGCTCGGGGGCAGTTTTGTCATGGCTCCCGGGCGCGTGCGCGTGGGGGAGTGATTACCCGGAATTCTCGTTATTTATCGAGGTGTTGGCGGAGTTAAGCAGCGCTAAATTGTGGCGAGTGACAAACTAAAGCATGATAGTTCTGATGAGTACATTGCCGTACTCGCCAGACCCACAACCGAAAGTCGAGGAACCATGCGCCGCAATGTTGCACGCATCGGGCTCGTCGCTGCCCTCGCCCTGTCCATGGGCGTGGCCACAGCGACCGCCCCACCCACCCGGGCTGACGACCACACCGGCCTCATCGCGCCCGCCCGCGCGAGCGCCGGCCTGATGAACTACGCGATTAACCTGAGCCCGCAGGCCAGCGCCGAAGATCTCGCGCGCGCGACCTCGCTGGTCGCTACTGCGGGGGGCGTCGCCCTGGCCTCGTACCCGCAGATCGGAACGTTCTTCGCCCAAAGCGAGTCGGCCTCGTTCGCCCCGGACCTGGCCCAAGCCCTGGCGAAGGCCGGCATTTCGGTGCATTCGGTGGGGCCGACGCGCGTGGCCGCCGTGCCCGAAGGGGAACGCCAGGCCGCTCCCGACCCGCAGCCCGGACCGCAGTCCGGGGGCGCGGACCCCGCGCAGTCCGGAAGCCAGTCGGGGGCCCAGTCCGGAGCCCAGTCGGGTGGCCCGGCTTCCCTGCGCGGTGAGAGTGCGACCGAGGCTGATACGCCCGAGGAGGTCGTCAACTGGGGTGCTCAGGCGATGAGCGCTGCCGACGCGGCCGCCGTGCCGATCGCGCACGCGCCCGTCACCGTCGGCGTCATCGACACGGGTATCGACGACACGCACCCCGACCTCGTGGGGCGCGTCGACACCTCCCGGTCTGTTTCTTGCGCGCACAACGGCATCGCCTCCCAGGCCTACGGTTCCTGGCGTGACGACTACTTCCACGGCACGCACGTCGCCGGCATCATCGCCGCCAACCACAACGGCATCGGCATCGATGGCATCGCCCCGACCTCGACCCTCGTGTCCATCAAGGCCGCGAACAGCGAGCAGCTCATGTACCCCGAGTACGTGACCTGCGGCTTCATGTGGGCCGCCAGCCACGGTGTCGACATCGTCAATAACTCCTACTCGATGGATCCGTGGGTCTACTGGAGCCCCAGCGACCCCGAGCAGGCCGCCGGCCTTGAGGCCGCGACGCGAGCCATCGCCTACGTGCAGGGTAAGGGCCTGGCTGTCATCGCCTCGGCGGGCAACGACGGCATGGACAACGACAACGTCACGACCGACAGTGGATCGCCGACCGACCTCGACACCCCGATCAAGGATCGCCCCGTGAAGGACGGCGTGAAGGTCCCCGCCATGGTCGAGGGCGTCAGCCAGGTCAGCGCCGCCACGCGCACCGACGTCGAGACCAAGCCCGAATGGTCGAACCTCAAGCGCGCCGACTTCTCCAACTACGGAAAGAGCGTCGACTTCACCGCGCCGGGCGAGGACATTTACTCGACCGTGCCTACGGCGATCTTCCCGTCCGGCTACGCCAAGACCAGCGGCACCTCGATGGCTGCGCCGCACCTGACGGGTATCGCCGCGCTCATTAAGTCGATCCACCCCGACTTCCAGGGCAAGCAGATCACCGACCTCATGCGCAAGCAGGCCGCCATGGAATACACGCGCCTGCAGGAGCCCGAGGACGGCAAGGAATACCGCGGCTACGGTTTCATCAACGCGCTGACCACCATGCGCCGCGACCAGCCCCAGCCCACCGTCACGACCCTCCAGTACCGGGTCGGCAAGGGTGAATGGAAGGACCTGGATGGAGCGACCCTGCCCGCCGGCCCCGTCACCTTCTACGCCGAGGCCAACGCGCCGATCAGCCACCTGCACATGGATGTCGCCTCCCTGACCAGCGTCGACCGCGACGGTTCGGGCAAGTACGGTGATGCAGCCGTCGGCGTGTCCGCTGAAAACGTTGACCTCGCCTCACTCCTGCCCGAGGGCACCGACTCGGTGACTGCGCGCGTCCAGGTGAGCGCCACCGGCATCAACTTCGACCGCCAGGCCGACGACGACACGGGCCGCGAGGCTGTCTTCACCGTCTCGCGCGACCCGAACGCCGCGGTGCAGCCGACGCCCGCACCCGACACGACGCCCACACCCGCTGGACCCGCCAAAGCCGGTATCACCGCCCCCGCGCGCGCTGCCGAGCAGCTGCCTGCCAACTACGCGGTCAACCTGCCCAAGGGCACCGATAACGCCACCTTCCAGCGCGCCGCGGCCCAGGCCTCGTTCCTGGGCGGCCTGGTCCTGTCCCAGTACCCGGCCTTCGGCACGTTCTTCGTGCAGGCCGCCTCGCCCACCTTCTCGCCCGACCTGGGCGCCGCGCTCGTGAAGGAAGGCATCAGCT
>JAHYYD010000137.1 GCA_019425105.1 Actinomycetota bacterium | reverse complement strand
ACACGCACTCGCTGTCGCCTCAGTGGGCCTCGGGCGTGGCCACCGCGTGGACGCTGCCCATTCCGGAGCAGCACTCCGCGCTCCCGCCCCAGGTGCACGTCGACGGTTCGACCGTCTACCTCGTCGGTCCAGGCTCTCCCGAAGGCGACACCAGCCAAGCCGTCACCGTCACTGCCTACGATGTGTCAGGGGATCAACCCGCCCTCCTATGGTCTTCGACCGGCCCCTCAGCGAGTGACGTATCCAGCCCCTACACGCCCGCGTTCGTCTCGAGCGACGACAGCGTTTTCTTCCGCGACGTCATCATCGACAAGACGACTGGTGAGCAGACCCAAGCCCCCTGGGGCACGGCTTTTCCCCTCGCATATGCCGACGGCATCCTCGTGACCTGTACGCCACCGTCCACCTGCAACGGGTGGACGAGGGCATCCGGCGAATGGACGACCCTGTGGACAACACCAACAGGGCAGCTGAGTGAAAGCGGGTTGGAGCAACATTTCTTGGATTACGTGCCCTCTCAGTTCACGCTCTCCGGCAGCGGGGAACACACCTCCGTTCTGCTCCCGACGCGCTTTTCGCAACGTCCCCAGATCATTCACATCCATACGGGCGAGCTGACCACCCTGAGCGGCTCAGACGAAGACAGTAAGTCCCCGAGCGTCGAAGTCGCGTCCGACGGTTACCTCGTCTTCGACAACGTCAAGTCGCATGGCTCTCTCTTCGACAGTGACGGAACCTTGCAATCCACGTTCAGCGCGCCGCGCATGCTTCTTCTGCCGACGGTCAGTGATGACGGGACGTACCCGAGCATCTCAGGACTCAAAAACTACATGACTGAGGGGCAAGCGAAATGGTCGAGCGGTACGGTCAAACTGGACCGCGACAACGACTGCAAGCTTGTGGCCACTCTCTCCGCTGGCGGATCGACGCGTAAGACCCACCTCCCGGAGGAGCTCCGCCGTTACGCGACCGACTACTGCGTCATGAAACCACGCCAGCTGCGCGTCAGCGCCGACGGATCAGCTCTCTACATCGACGCTTTTGATCGCGAGGACACGAGCAAATATTTCATCGACATCGCTCACGGGCTCACCTATACGTCAAGCGAGATGAATGCGGCCGACCAACTGACGTGGGTCTTCGACGACATGATCATCGGCTTGACCGACAGCGGACTCACGGCATTCGTCCCGGCATCCTCCTGAGGCCGGCATCCGGTTACCGCACCGCCATTGACATGTGGTAGAAAATGCACATGAGCAATGACGATCATCCGGGCACGAACACTCCACCGCGCACCGAACAGTGGGTGATGCCGAGCGGGACGCCCCCAATCCCCCAACCCGCCAGTGCGCGGCCCCGCGCGAGGAGACGCGGGAGGCCAGTCCTTCTCGCGGTTCTCCTGTGCATCATCGTCGTCATCGTCGCCGTCCTCGGCATCCGTCAGCTCACACAGATCATGGGGGGTCAGGACCCTCACCATTCATTCACCTCCACCCCTACCGTCGGCTACTCGGGGGCCGCCACAAGCACGGGAGCGATCTCCCCCGCCTGGGCCTCGGGCGTCGAAACGGCCTGGAGGATCCCCTTCCCCTCCACACAGTACGGCCCGCGCGCAATCACAACCGTTGAGGGCACCACCCTGTACGCCCTCTTCGAGGACCCCGACAATGCCACCCACCGGGCCACAGTCGCGGCCTTCGACATCGCATCCGCGCAACCGCGCGAGCTGTGGCACACGACGGGCCCTCTTCCCGAGTCCTTCGGGCGTCCGACTTTCGTCTCGCTGGCCGATCAGTTCATCGTCGGCTCCATCGTCATCGACAAGGCGACGGGCGCCCAGTCCCTGGCTCCGTGGGAGGGGTCGGAGGCGCTCGCGGCGGTTGACGGCGTCGTCGTGGCGTGCGACCGCAAACAGGCGTGCTCGGGCTGGACGCAGGAGTCCTCCTCGTGGGTGCGCCAGTGGGAGACAACCACAGCCCGCCAACGGAGTGGCCTGTCCACCTCGGCCATGCTCACGTACCCCAACACTCCCGTGATCGGTGCCGGAGAACACCAGTCGGTCGTCCTGCGGGTGGACTCGCCGACGCACCTGGCGCAGCTCCTCGATCCGCGAACGGGGCGGGTCACGGACGCCGCCTCTGCGAGCCCCTTCAGGGATAGGGACAACAACGTGGTGTCTTTCGTCATCGCCAGCGACGGGATCGTGGCGTTCAACGACGACGTGTTCGTTAGCTACGACGCCGACGGCTTCATCACGGGCACTCATTCCTATGAGAAATCGCTGAGAAAACCGACGCGCGATGGACGCGTGCCCTCCACATCGGAACTCACCGATTTCCTGGTCGGAGGACTGCCCACGTGGTCGAATGCGGTGGTCACTGCCCAGGCGGGGGCCTTCGCCCTCACGGTGACCCCGAGCGACGGAAGCCCAGCATTCGACCTTGATCCCGCCAACAACGACCAGTACCACTCCAGCCCCTTCTGGCCTTCAGAGGTCCGCGCCAGCGCCGACATGTCGGTCGTGTACGTCGAGTCCGTCGAAGTTAATAACACGGGCAACCGGTTCTTCTTCGACACGGCGAGCGGGATGGGACATGGGTCGGCGGAGTTCCACGACGCCGAGGACCTCTCGTGGGCCTTCGATGACCTGGCCATTGGCGTCACGATCGACGGCATCGTGGCCTTCACCCCAAAGGCCTCGTGATGTTTCAACCCACGCGCGCCTGCCCACGAACGCCCGCACGAGCGACGACAGAAATGACACTCCCATGAGTACCAACGCCCCCTTCAACGGGACTTCCACGAGAACTACGCCCACGCGGCACGGGCGCTTCTTCCTGACGGGCGTCGCGCTTGTCGCGAGCCTCGGTGCCTTCCTCGCTCCCTCGCTGAGCACGAGCGCCCACCAGCTCCCCGGCCCGGCGGCGACCCCGCCTCCGCACATCACTGGCTCGGAGCAGGAAACGAATCCGGACGTGACCGGCTACCGGGGGAGCGCCACCAACACGAACGAGCTGTCGAGCGCGTGGGCCTCGGGCGTCTCGACAGCGTGGATCCTGCCCACCAGCGACTCTCTCCTGCCTGCGCAGCTGATCACAGAGGGGTCGACCCTGTACGTGCTCGCCTACGGAAGCGGGAGCCAGGCCGTCGCCACGGTGTCTGCCTACGACGTGTCGGGCAGTGAGCCGGTCGCCCAGTGGACCACGACCGGACCCCAGCTGTCCCGGATTCGCGCCGAGGCGTTCCCGTCCTCCGTCTCGACTCCGAATGAGATTCTGCTCAGTGACATCATCATCGATCGGTCGACCGGGGCCCAGACGCAGGCGCCCTGGGGTTCCGACCTGCCGATGGGGGTGGCAGGCGGCGTCCTCGTCACCTGCGACACATTCAGCTCGTGCTCCGGGTGGTCCCGCGACTCTGGCGCGTGGACGAGGCTGTGGTCCACGACGACCTCGCCCCAGCGCCGCGCGGGCCTGGCCCACTCGGGGCTGACGGCTCCCGCGAGCGCCGTCATCGGCAGCGGCGCTGGTTCCGCCGTGGTCGTCCCCGTCGACGATGCGCACAATGCCCCGCAGCTCGTCAACCCGGCCACGGGGGAGCTGACGACTCTCGGAGAGGCACCCTCCGCGAGCGGTGCGCCCGTCTCCAGGGTCACGCTGGCGAGCGATGGCGTCCTCGTCGCCGACGAGAAGGAAAGCATCGCCTACAACACCGCGGGCGAGGTCGTGGGCACCTTCGGGGCCGGGTGGGAGCTCGACCGTTTCCCGGTGTCGGATCGAGCTCTCCCGAGCGTGGCAGACGTCGGAGCCTTCTTGACGCAGGGCGGCGCGCAGTGGACGACGGCCACCGTGGAGCGGCCCTATTCGAGCGACGTCAACGGTTATCTCCTGGCGGTGAGTCCGACCAGTGGAAACTCCAGCCGCACGATCAACCCCGGTGAGTCATTCTCCGACCACGCGCTGACGGATCCTTGGTCCGCCGCGCAGGTGCGCGCCAGCGCAGACGGCAAGGCGCTGTTCGTCCAGTGCTTGCCATCGACCCCCACCGGCCCCTTCTTCTTCGGCATGGAACGGGAGTTGACCTACGTGTCGCGGGAGCTGGACGAGGCCACGAACCTGGTGTGGGTCTTCGACGACTTGCTCGTGGGGGCGCGCAGCGGCGAGGTCATCGCCGTGACACCGCGGACCCCGTAAGCGGTTCTCTACACGACTCGTCCCCGACGCCCGAGGCCTGCTCATTGCGGTCACCGACGAGGGCATCGCAGCCTTTACACCGCATTCGTTCTAACGACAACGACAGACACAACACGAGAGGACGGGGACTATGACCGCCGACCAGCGCGCCGATGCGAACGACATGACGATGGAGACTCCTCGTAAACGAGGCCACGTATTGATCATCGCCGCCGTCGTGGTGGCAACGATGATCGCAGGCTACGGCCTGGTCCGAACCTTCCTCCCTGTTCACGAGGACAAACCAAAGTACGCCAACGCCTCCCATGTGTGGGCGGATTCGTCTCCGGTGGGCTACCACGGAGATGCGACTGACAGGCACACCCTGTCCTCAGCGTGGTCGTCGGGGATCGCCGTCGCGTGGAAACTTCCCATCGGCCAGTGGACATCATCTCTGCCCCCGCGCCTCGTCACGGACGGCACGACCGTCTACGCGCTCGTCTACGGCCTGGAGGGCGCTGCCCCATCATCAGCGACGATCATGGCGTACGACGTGTCCGGCACCGATGCACGCGAACTCTGGCAGACGAGCGGCCCGCAGGCTCCCGCCATCCGAGCCACGCCCAACCCCGCCTCCCTGACCACTGACACACAGCTCCTGATCGACGGGCTCGTGGTCGACAAAGCGACAGGTACCCAGTCTCAGGCCCCCTGGGGAGACGCTCTGCCCATGGGAGTTGTCGACGTTATCGTCGTCACCTGTGACACGCGCGAGTCGTGCAGCGGGTGGACAGAGCAGGAGGGGCAATGGACGCAGCAGTGGAGCACCACGACCTCGCCGCAGCGTCACGAGGGCCTGCGCACGTCCGACATCACGCACCCGACCAATGGCGTGCTCACTGCAAACGGGCGCTCGTCGGTGCTCGTTCCGGTTGACGACGAGCATTACACCCCGCAGATCGTCGACCCCCACACTGGCGATCTGACGACTCTGGGAGACTGGCCGCCCAAGGGCGAGAGCGATGATCCTCGGATCATCGTTGCGAGCGACGGCGTGGCCGTCGTCGAGGATTTCCACACGGTGAGCGCCTACGACGCATCGGGGGCCTTCGTCGAGACGTACGAGGCCAAATTCATCGACGCTCCCCCCACGGATGATGGTCACATGCCCTCGCTCAAGGAACTCAAGACCTACGCCACCAAGGACATGCCCGTGTGGACCACAGGACAGATTTCCATCCAGTTGGACCACGAGTACCACGAGTATTGCCTGGCTGCGCGCCCCACCGGTGCCACCTCCTACCCGATGGTTCACACCAGTGGTGTTTCCTACTTCCATGAAGCGGATGAGCGTTCGGTCGTCCCCACATATTCGCGCATGAGCGCTGACGCGTCCGCGCTCTTTGTGAAGGGACGCGGCGAATCACGGACCACGGCCCATTTCTTCGATATCACCAACAGCACAACGTACGAGTCCGAGGAACTCAACGATTCTCGAACACTCGCGTGGGCCTTCGACGATCTGCTGATCGGAGTCACGGGCAACAGCATCGTCGCGTTCACACCCGCCACGTAGCGACCGATAAAAGACGCGTCCCCGACGCCCGAGACTTGCTCGGTCGCGTCGGGGACGTGTCGTGTGTGGGCGCGGGTGCCTCGTCGAGGAGCTCAGTCCTCCATGTGGTGGAGCGTAGCGCGGTCCGCCTTCACGGGGATGGTCAGGCCCAGGCCCACGAGGAGGATCAGCATGATGCCGAGGATGCCCCAGTAGGTGTAGTCCTCGCCGGCGGAGGTCACAGCCTTACCGATCATGAGGAAGAGGCCGTACATGGCGGGGGCCATGAAGGACACGGCGCGGCCGGTCGTCGCGTAGAGGCCGAAGACCTCGCCCT
>JAHYYD010000136.1 GCA_019425105.1 Actinomycetota bacterium | reverse complement strand
TTCACGCTATCTGCGGGCGCGCGCCCGCGTTCGGAGGTGCAGCATGGATCCTCGTTTTGCTCGCGCGTACGGCGCCCTGGCGGGCCTCGCACTCGGCGACGCGCTGGGCATGCCGACGCAGGCGATGTCGCCTGCGCAGATCCGCGCGGTGTACGGGCGCATCACCGGCCTCGTCGATGGGGACGCCTCCCAGCCATACGCGCCGGGGATGCCGGCCGGGTCCGTCACGGATGACACGGAGCAGGCTCTGCTGATTGCGTCCCTCCTGGTACGAGGCCGGGGATCCTCCTCGGGTCGCGTGGCCCTGGGTGCGGTCGAGTTCGCCCACGCCCTGCTGGCCTGGGAGGATTCGATGATTCGGCGCGGGTCGCTCGACCTGCTGGGCCCCTCCACCAAGGCGGCCCTCGAGCGCGTGCGCGCGGGCGAGGACCCGCTGACCGTGGGCGGCGAGGGCACTACGAACGGCGCGGCGATGCGCGTCACCCCGATCGGAATCGCCATGCCGACGGCCGATCCGGAGGCATTCGCGGACTCGGTCTGGTCGTCCTGCCAGGTCACGCACGCGACGCGCCAGGGCTTCCAGTCGGCGGCGCTCGTGGCGGCGGCCGTGTCCATGGGGATCGACACCGCTCGCTCAACGAGCCCGAATCTGAGGGGCTTGCTGTGGAAGGCCGTCACCTACGTCGATTCCCTCCCCGAGCGCGGCGCGTGGACCCCCGACCCGGACGTCGTCGCGGCGACGCGCCGGGCGATGCAGCTGGCCGCCAACCCTGCCTCGTCCTCCCTGGAATGCCTCGTCGAGCAGGTGGGCACGTCCGTGGCCTCGGCGCAGGCGATCCCCATGGCCTTCGCGCTGCTCGCGCGTGATCCTTCGCCGCAGGCCCTGTTGGACGCCGCCAACCTGGGCGGCGACACCGACACGATCGGCGCGATCGCGGGTGCCATCCTGGGCGCCGTCCTCGGTGTCGAGGTTCTCCCCGCAGACAGCCTCTCGATGATCGAGGAGGTCTCCCACCTCGGCCTGTCCAGCGTCGCCAGGGATCTCCTGGAGCTGCGCGATCAGGTGCTCGTCGGGCGCCAGGAGGAGTCTCCCACGAGTGCTTCGCCAGCTGCCGATCCCGATGCCGACACGTCTCCGGAGGAGCCGGCCACCGCCTCGTCGCCTGCCTCCCCCGCAGGCCGCGTCGTCCTCATGGGCCAGATCCTCGTGGACCTCGCCGTACGCGGTGAGGTCCTCCCCTCCCCCGGCGGCGACGTGTGGGCCATCGACGAGGGAATGCACGTGGGCGGAGGCTTCAACGCCCTCGTGGCCGCGCGGCGCATGGGGGCCGAGGCCATCTCCCTCAGCCCCATCGGCGACGGCCCATACTCCTCGCTCATCCAAGCGGCGCTTGAGCGCGAAGGGATCACGGACCTCGGTCCTCGCGTCACAGGCACTGACAACGGTTTCTGCATCGCATTCACGGACCGCACGGGCGAGCGCACCTTCATCTCCACCAAGGGCGCCGAGACGATGGCACCCGCGAGCGCGTGGGCTGACTTCGTGCGCATGATGCACCCGGGTGACGTGCTCTACATCGACGGCTACCTCATGGACCACCCGGCGAACAGGGAGGCCGCGGAGGCTGCGCTGCGCGTCCTGCCCGCGGGCGTGCGCGTGCTCCTGGACGTCTCTCCCGTGATTGGTATCCCGGAGGGGCTGCCCTCCGACGGCGTCATCGTGTCGATGAACCACAGGGAGGCTCAAGAGATCGCTCACCAGAGAGGCGATGCGAGCGCTCGCGACCGGGCTCTCCAGCCTCGCGAAGCGGCGCGCGCGATGTTCACTGTGCTGGATCGTCCCGTTCTCGTCCGCGCAGGCGCCGAGGGCGCATACGTCGCCTGGCCTTCCACGGCAGCTCCGGACACCCTCGATGAGAGCGCAACGCACATCCCGACACCTCGCGTCGAGGCGATCGACACGAACGGCGCAGGCGACGCACACTCCGGCGTCCTGGCAGCCTCCCTCGCGCGGGGGATTCCCGTGGAGAGGGCCCTTCTCCTCGCCAACTGCGCGGGCGCGCTGTCCACAACGGCCGTCGGACCGGCCTCGTGCCCGACGCGCGAACAGATTGAGGCCGCGGCGGATGCACTGGAGGCGAGCATAGACGGGGAGTGAGCACCGCGCAGACCCGGTTGACCGCCAACTGAACGACCTCATCGGCATCACATCCATGCAGGTGGGGAGGCTCAGACGTGCGAGATGCATCAAATAATCGACCGATTCATCTATTTAGCGTCCCAAAGGGTACACAATCGCACCATGACGACTAACGACACCCGGGACCGCGGCGGAGTCGTCGGCGGGGCGCTCACGGTTGCCCTGCTGATCACGCTAGCCGTGCAGAACGCCGTGCCCCCGATGGCGACCGACATGTACTCGGCCGCGTTCCCACAGATCACGGCGGACCTGGCGACGAACTCTACGATGCTCGGGTTCACGCTCACGACCTTCTTCGTGGGCTTCGCGACCGGCCAAGTCCTGGGCGGTGCAATCTCGGACCAGATCGGGCGCCGCCGCCCCATCATCGCGGGCGGCATCATTGCCCTCGTCGGCTCCGTGATCTGCGTGTTCACGCCGGGCATCTGGGTGTTCCTCGTGGGCCGAGTCTTCCAGGGCCTCGGCGGCGGCGTCGCCTCCTCGGTGGCGCGCGCGATCCTCGTCGACGTCGCGCACGGCAAGACACTGGCGCGCGCCATGAGCCTCATCCAGGCGATCGTCGGCTTCGCGCCGATGCTCGCCCCGGTCCTCGGCGCGTTCATCATCACGCACGCGACGTGGAGGGTCGTCTTCTGGGCGCTCGCCGCCTTCACGCTACTCATGGCGGCCCTCGCGTGGTTCGTCGTGCCCGAGTCCCTGCCCGAGGATCGCCGCCACCCCGGTGGCATCCCCCGGTTCTTCTCCGGCCTCGTCCAGGTCGTGCGCATCCGCCCGTTCGTGGGCTTCATGCTGACCAACGCCTTCTCGAGCTTCTGCATGTTCGGCTACATCTCGAACGCAACCTACGTGCTGCAGGGCCCGCTGGGCCTGTCCCCCATGGCTTTCGCGTGGGTGTTCGCGTTTAACGCGCTGCTGTCGACCGGTTTCGCGCTGGTCAACGTGCGCCTGATCTCGCACTTCACGCCGCGCACGCTCATCGTCACGGGCCTGACGATTGCCGCGACCGGCGTGGTGACGCTGGCGATCTCGACGTTCCTCCTCGACCTGCCGTTGATTCTCACGTGCGTGGGCTTCGCGCTGGTCATGACGGCGAACGCGTTTATCTTCGGCAATTCGGGCGCGCAGGCCATGAGCGAGGCGCGCGAGCACGCGGGCACGGCCTCGTCTGTCATGGGCGTGTTCCAGTCGATCGCGAACGGCATCGCCGCTCCCCTGGCAACCTCGGGCGGCGACAGCGCCGTGCCGATGGTGCTCGTCATGATCGTCGGCTCGGCCGGCGCGTGGTTCGCATTCTGGGTGATCGCCCGCGGCGGCAAGCACACGCCCCGCCAGCTCAGCCTCGACTGAGGGGCCGTACCTCACAGGGCCCTTACTCGCGTGAGGCCAGCCAGACCGCGACCGACACCAGGACGAGGCCGATCAGCTCGAAGACGCCGGGGATCTGGCGCAGCATGACGGCCCCGACCAGGGCAGAGGTGGCCGGCAGGATCGCGGCGAACAGCGCGAAGGTCGACGCCGCCAGGCGCCGCATCGCCAGCGCCTCGAAGGTGTAGGGAATCGCCGTGGACAGCAGGCCCACGCCGATGACGATGGCGATCAGCTTCCACGAGGCCGTGGCTGCCATCGCTCCCGGGCCTAGGAAAGGCGCAAAAAACAGGGTACCCCACGCGCAGCCGAGCGCCAGGTTCGTCACCCCGTCGCGCGTGGTTGAGGCCTTCTGCCCGACGACGATGTAGGCCGACCAGGCGAGGGCCGCGAGGAGGATCCAGGCGACGCCGACGCGCACGCTCGCCACGCTCAGGTCAAGGGCGAGACCGCCGATGCACGCCACCCCCGCGAACGCGAGGAGGGCGGCGATGCGCGGACGCCAGCCACGGCCTCGGAGGACGGCGACGGCGACCGGGCCGATGAACTCGATGGACACGGCGGTCCCCAGGGGGATGCGCGCGATCGACTCGTAGAACGAGGAGTTCATCGTCAGGATGATGATGCCGAAGAGCGCGGAAATCGCCAGGTCCGAGCGCGTGAGGCCGCCGCGCCACGGGCGCTTCCAGGCCAGGAGGACGACCGCGCCGGTCAGGACGCGCCACCAGGCGACGGAGGCGGGTTCGACGGATGCGAAGGCGATGACCGCGAGCGCCGCGCCCACGTACTGGATGAGGCCGGAGCCGACGATGTAGAGCTGGGGCGGGATGCGGTCGGTGACCGGGCGCTGGTCGGGTGCTTTCACTGGGTGCGCGCGTTCACTGTGCGGGCGCGTTCACTGGGCGAGTGCGTTCACTGGGCTGGCGCGAAGGTGAGGGCCGCCGAGTTCATGCAGTAGCGCATGCCGGTGGGCTGGTCGGGCGCATCGGGGAATACGTGGCCGAGGTGGGAGCCGCACGTCGCGCAGCTCACTTCGGTGCGGATCATGCCATGGCTGGTGTCGACGCTCTCGACGGTTGCGCCGTCGTGGGCTTGGAAGAACGAGGGCCACCCGCAGGAGGAGTCGAACTTCGCGTCGGAGTCGAAGAGAGCGGATCCGCAGGCCGCGCACGAGTACGTGCCGACACGGGCCTCGTCGAGGAGCTCACCGGTGAAGGGGCGCTCGGTGCCCGCCTCGCGCAGCACGTGGTAGCGCATGGGGCTCAGGAGCTTCTTCCACTCGGCGTCGGTGCGGGCAGCGGGATCAGTAGCGTTCATAACTCTATTGTCTCGCGCCGCCCGCGCCCTCGCACGCGTGCGAACGCTTTCCTCGCGCGGCTCCATCGACGAGGCGGGGGCTCAGTCCGCGCTCACCGCTGCGGACTCGCGTTTGCCGAAGATCCGCTGTGGGCGGTGGGATCGGGAGCGTTCATGCCTGTATTGTCGCGGACCGCCCGCACCCGTGCACATATGTGCGTGGGCGCGGGCGGTCCGCTTTCCTCGCGCCGACCTCAGTCACGAGGCCGTGGCCCGTTCACCTGTCCCCATCACTCATCGGTGGCGGGCCCTGCGTTGGAGGCCTTTTTCGCGGCCGCCTTCTTGGGAGCTGCCTTTTTGGCGGCGCCCTTCTTGGCGGCGGTCTTCTTCGCAGGTGCCTTCTTGGCGGGAGCCTTCGCGGCCTTGGCGGGGGTCGCGTCGGTTTCCTCACCGGCGGCGGTGTTGTCGCTGCTCACGGTTTTCTTGGCCGCCGTGGAGGACTTTTTGGCACCCTTTTTCGCGGTCACTGCCTTCTTCGTGGCAGCCTTTTTCGCGGGAGCCTTCTTCGCGCCAGCCTTGGAGGCAGCCTTCTTGGCCGCCCCCTTCTTCGCCGGGGCTTCCTCTTCCGCTGCGGTGTCCTCGGTCTGCGAAGCGGGCTCGGCCTCGGACGTCTGCTCGGCGACGGCTGCGACCGGCATCACGAGAGTCTCGTCCACGGGCTCATCGACGGCGGGCATGACCTGCGTGGCGTCGGAGTCGAGCGCGCCAGCCTCTTCGGCCTCCACGGGGTCCATGACGGTGGTCGCCTCAACGTCGTCAGACTCAGGGGTGTCGGAAGTCTCAGCCTCATCCGCCTCGGTATCATCCGTCGACGCGTCGTCGTCATCAGCCGCCTCGTCGGCGTCTGATTCCTCGGCGCTTTCCGCGTCGCCCGGCTCTTCCGCGCTCTCCTCACCCTCCGCCTGGGCAGCGGGCTCAGCCACTGACTCCTCGCGCTCCGACGGTTCCGGGTTCGCGATATCGGGGGTCGTGGACTCGTCATCCGTCGCGGTCTCGTCGTCCGTCGCGGCGGACTCGCCCTCGTCGGACTCCTGCTCGAGGCGTTCGACGACCGGGATCTGGCCGGTGACGGCGCGCAGGACGTCGGCCTCGGCGCCCGTGGGGGCGACTGAGGGGAAGAAGTCCATGATGGACACGCGCGCGGGCTTCACCGTGGGCGTGGGGCGGGTTTCCGCGTCGAGGCGCG
>JAHYYD010000135.1:2547-6135 GCA_019425105.1 Actinomycetota bacterium | reverse complement strand
CCGTAGTGCACGTGCTCGCGCGCCAGGTACCCGTGCAGGTTCATCTGGCCCAGGCCGATCGCGTGGCTCATCGCGTTGCCGCGAGCAATCGACGGCACCGAGCCGATATCCGACAGGTCGGAGACGGCCGTCAGACCGCGGATCGCCATCTCGATCGTCTTGGAGAAGTTCGGGGAATCCATGGTCTTCGCGATGTTGAGCGAACCCAGGTTGCAGGAGATGTCCTTACCGACATGCGAGTACGACAGGTCGTCGTTGTAGGTCGAGGCCTCGGACACCTGCAGGATCTCCGAGCACAGGTTCGACATGGTGATGCGACCCTTGATCGGGTTCGCCTTATTCACCGTGTCCTCGAAGACGATGTAGGGGTAGCCGGACTCGAACTGGATCTCCGCGATCGTCTGGAAGAAGCGACGCGCGTTGATCTTGCGCTTGTGGATGCGGCCGTCGTCCACCATCTCGTGGTACTTCTCCGTCACCGAAATCTCGGAGAAGGGCACGCCGTACACGCGCTCCACGTCGTAGGGGCTGAACAGGTACATGTCCTCGTTCTTGCGGGCCAGCTCGAACGTGATGTCCGGGATGACGACGCCCAGGGACAGCGTCTTAATACGGATCTTCTCGTCCGCGTTCTCACGCTTCGTGTCCAGGAACTGCATGATGTCCGGGTGGTGCGCGTGCAGGTACACGGCACCCGCGCCCTGACGCGCGCCCAGCTGGTTCGCGTAGGAGAAGGAATCCTCCAGCAGCTTCATGACGGGCACGACGCCGCTGGACTGATTCTGGATCTTCTTGATCGGGGCGCCCGCCTCGCGCAGGTTCGTCAGCTGCAGGGCGACGCCGCCGCCGCGCTTGGACAGCTGCAGCGCCGAGTTGATGCCGCGCGCGATCGACTCCATGTTGTCCTCGATACGCAGCAGGAAGCAGGAGACCAGCTCGCCGCGCGCCGCCTTGCCAGCGTTGAGGAAGGTCGGCGTGGCCGGCTGGAAGCGGCCGCTCATGATCTCATCCACGAAGCTGCGAGCCAGCTCGATGTCGCCGCGCGCCAGGTACAGGGAGACCATGGCGACGCGATCCTCGAAGCGCTCCAGGTAGCGCTTACCGTCGAAGGTCTTGAGCGTGTACGACGTGTAGTACTTGAACGCGCCCAGGAACGTCGGGAAGCGGAACTTGTGGGCGTAGGCCTGCTTGTACAGCTCCTTAATGTCCGCGAAGTCGTACTGATCCAGGACGTGCTTCTCGTAGTAGCCCTCGTCCACCAGGTACTTCAGCTTCTCCTCCAGGTCGTGGAAGAACACCGTGTTCTGGTTGACGTGCTGCAAGAAGTACTGGCGAGCAGCCTTACGGTCCGCGTCGAACTGAATATGTCCGTTCGCGTCGTACAGGTTAAGCTGCGCGTTCAGCGCGTGGTAGTCCAGCTCCGGGGAGGGAGCTTCCTCTACGCCTGTGTCGGTGTAGTTTTCTGCCAAAACTGTTCCAGTCCTTCGCGAACTCTGGAGACGTCCTCGGGCGTGCCGAGGAGCTCGAACTTATACATGTGGGGGACCCCCAGCTTGGCCGCGATGATGTCGCCCGCGATGCAGTAGGCCTTGCCGAAGTTAGTGTTTCCCGACGAGATGACGCCCCTGCACAGGGCCCGATTGTCGGGGTCATTGAGGAACCTGATGACCTGCTTAGGCACCGCTCCCTTGATATTTCCGCCGCCGTAGGTGGGTACAACGAGTACGTACTCGTCGGTCACGTGCAGGGGTTCATCTTTAGGGAGCAACGGGATTCGCGCCGCCGGGAGGCCGAGCTTTTCAACAAAACGGCGGGTGTTGCCCGTCGCCGACGAGAAGTAGACGACGCTGCCCATGGTGATCCTTCCTGCTTGGCGGGATGCTGAATCTCTAGTGTCTCACTGACGAGGCCCGGGCGGGCTCCCCTGGCACGCGTGTCCCATGTGGGATGATCGACGCGGCCTGACCTGCGCGTGCGCATGCTCGTGTGCTGCGGGCGTGTGGGCTGCTTGACTGTGGGCGTGTGGGCCGGTTGGCGGTGTGGTGCGTGCCGGTTGGCGGTGGGTACCCCAGACCGGCGATCAGCAATTTTCCCCGATCTTATGGCGGCCTCACCTCTCGCCCATCCGAGCGAGTCTCAGCCTTTGCCGAGGGAGTCGCCCCGGCCTCGTCCCCACCCGGATATACGAAAGCCCCGGCCTCACGGCCGGGGCTTATCGGCCAAACTCAGGCCTGCAGCGCCAGGGGGGCGGCTGCGGCGGCGACGGCCTTGATGCGGTCAGGGCGGAAGCCGGACCAGTGATCCTCGCCGGCGACGACGACTGGGGCCTGCTGGTAGCCGAGGCCCTTAATGAAGGCGAGGGACTCCGCGTCCTGGGTGACGTCGATCTTCTCGTAGGAGACGCCCTGCTTGTCGAGGGCGCGGTAGGTCGCGTCGCACTGGGGGCAGCGGGGCTTGGAGTAAACGGTGATCGACATGTTCGTGTCTCCTTGCGGCTCAAGGCCGGACGTTGGCATCCTATGTTGACTTTCTAGCGGCTCGTTCGCCGCGAACACGACAACACTACACCTTGTGGCCACCCACGCAAGCGACCCCTAGATGTTGTGTGCGACGCCCTGACTGTGGACGATGCCTGAGGGGCCTGTGGACGGAGCGGGCGGTCAGGATCTCCGTATGGCTGACAGGGTTTGTCGCGCCGCATTCACGGGCGGGCGCAGATGCGCGCAAACACTGGGGTTTGTCGCTAACCTATGGGCACATCTAGGGGTCTCCAACACCCACACAACCACCTGTGCACCCTGTGGACGGACACATCACCACCCTGTGCATAACCACCTGCCAACCAGCTAAAAAATGTCGAGCGTCACACTCTTTGGTGGCACTCTTGGGCGTGTCGCACCCGCACATCTAGGGGTCATTGGCGACTAAGTGACCCTACATGTAGGGGTTCGAGAGGCCTGAGGCACAATGACTGGAATCCTGCGGAAAGGCGGTCGCGGGGAGACGAACAGGACATCAAGAAGTCGCCTCCAATGGCCAATGGTCCCTACATCTAGGGCCCGCGTGGGCCCTAGATGCGGACCCTTATAGAGGTGCCCATATGCGCCCTAGATCCAGGAGGGACACTCCCTCGATATGGACCAGTGCACGAGATATGGGCCGATGCACGCCCGTTCTCGCTGCTGGTGCGCACCCTCATCCCCTTTGCCAATGCACGCCCTCATCCCCTTTGCCAATGCACGCCCTCATCCCCTTTGCCAACACACACCCCCGCCCTCTTTGCCGGTGCGCGCCCAGCACGCCACCTCACCCCAGTAACGTGCCCCTCCCCCAATTTCGCATGAAATTCCAAAACACAAGTGACACAACATCATGAACTGATACAAACCAGTATGATATTCGCGGGGAATTGCATGCGAAATTGCTGGACAGCGACCAGTTATGCCGAGTACCACCGAAACGGATGCACCCATGCGGCCTACAGCCCTGGCTGCAGGCCCCTTGGTTCCCACAGTCGACTCGCAACGACCCCTAGCACCATGCCACGACGCCTCCACCGGTACAAAACTCTCCCGGCACGCGCCCCCG
>JAHYYD010000135.1:0-2447 GCA_019425105.1 Actinomycetota bacterium | reverse complement strand
AGCACCATGCCACGACGCCTCCACCGGTACAAAACTCTCCCGGCACGCGCCCCCGGCGGGCGATACCGGTACAAAACTCTCCCGGCACGCGCCCCCGGCGGCCCACCCGGTACAAAACTCTCCCAGCATGCCCGAAACACCCCTTTTCGGCGCATTTTGCGCCAGCAGGGAGAACTTTGTACCGCTTCCACCACCACCAAGCCGAGCAGGGCGAAAAAAGTCACGCACGGGCCGCGCCAAGAGGGGCGGGGCAAGCCCTTACAACCCCAGGAACGCCTTGATCGCAGGCATTTCGCGGACAGCCTGGACCAGGCCTGCGCGGTAGGTCGCCTCCAGGCGTTCGCGCCGCGATTCGGTGTTGTTGATCCACAGGTTGTCGGGTGCGAACACGTAGGCCTGGCCTCGTTCTTCGAGTTCGAAGAGGAAGCGGCGGCCCGCGTTGTAACGGTCGGTGCGCAGGGCCACGCCCTCGAACACGGACGGGAATGAATGGTAGGCGGTGCGCAGGAGGGCACCGACACTGGCGGGCATGGGGTCTTTGACGAAGTCGCGGGGGCGGGTGAGGACGACGAGGAGCTTGCGGTATCCCTCGCGCAGGGGCTGGTCGAAGGGCAGGCCGCCGTTGGGGCCGAGCGCGCCGTCGACGTAGGTGTCGCCGTCGATTTCGACGGGCGGCATGAGGATCGGCAGCGTGGAGGAGGCGCGGATGATGGGTCCGAGCGTGTCCAGTGTGCTCATTTCTTCCTTGGAGAACCAGCGTTCTTCGCCGCGCGAGGCGTTGAACGTGGCGACGCGGGTGGTCGCCGGGTTCGCCAGGAAGGTATCCATGTTGAAGGGAAGGGCGCCGTCGGGGTAGCAGATCTGCTGGTAGATGTACTCGGCGTTGAAGTAGCCGTGTCCCTTGCGGAAGTGCTTGAGGCCGCCGAATTCGGGGTCTTCGACGAGGTCGACGAAGGTGTCATGGGAGCGGATCGCGTCGCGGGCGGTGAAGTTGCACAGGTGGCTAGACCCCGCGGAAACCCCGGAGATGTGCGGGAAGTTGATGCCTTCGGCGATGAGTCGGCTCACGAGCGCGGCCGTGTAGGCGTTGCGCATGCCGCCGCCTTCGAACACGAGGGCGGTGTCGTCGACGGTGACCATCGTGGCGATGGATTCTTCGGGGGTCGGGTAGTGTTCTGGCGTTTCCTTCACGTTTCGACCCTACCGCCGCGCCTCGAACCTACGCGCGCGTATGTCCTGTAAAGACCACGTAGTGGTAGAAGAAGAAGCGGAATGCGGTGCCCAGGGCGAAGCCGACGATGTAGACGGCGATGTTGTCGGCCAGCGCCGAGGTGTACCCGAGGATGTGGTGGGTGAACACGAGGCAGAACTGGGAGATGCCGATGCCGCAGGCGTTGGCGAAGAAGAAGAGGATGGCTTCGCGGGTGGCGTTTTCCTGGGTGCGGCCTCGGTAGGTCCACAGGCGGTTGGCGATCCACGAGTAGAGCGTGGCGGTCGCCGCGGCGACGAATTGCGCGGTGTTGGGGTGCCCGGCGAGCACGCCGAGCGGCCCGTGCTGGAGCAGGTTGAACAGTCCGGCGTCGACGATGTACGCGGTGGCACCGACCATGCCGAATTGGATGAATTCACGCACCCAGGCGAGGAGTCGCTGCGTCAGGCTCAGGGACGAGGCCGGGGCCGCTCCCCCGTCCACCTGTCCGCGGGTGCCGGCCTGAGTGAGGGACGAGGCGGGGGCCGCTTCCTCGTTCACCTGTCCGCGGGTGCCAGCCTGGGTACGAGGGGCGGACGGGTCCGCGAGCGCCGCGGGTTCACCGACGGGGGCCAAAGGGTCGAGCACCGGGGCCGCGTGTTCGAGCGCGGCGGATCGGCGCGAGGAAGCTTGTTCGTCATTCACTCCCCTAGTGTCGCACGCTCACAGAACAGCCTCTTCCGCCATATACCAATCCCGCCCCCAAATTTCGCATGCAATTCCCTTTCTCCCCTTCTTGCCTACCGCCCACAAACCGCAGAATTCCAACGATCTGATTTCAAGATTTGAAAGACACGCGAGGGAATTGCATGCGAGATTTTTGGGGAAGCATGCTGGGTCAGACCTAGGTCAGACCTGGGCGGTGGGGAGACCCCGTGTTTCCGTGCTACCCCGACGACCCAGGCCACACCACAAATCGCACAGGCACCACACCACTCCACAGGCCACGCCCCCACCCCGACCCGCCATCATCCCAGGCTACATCAGGCGCCGCCCCGGGCCGCTCAACCACCCGCCACGCCCGGGCCCGCACGCCACCAGCCCGCACCCGCGGCGAACCGGACCACGCCCGCCTCTAAGATGGTCCCCATGACTGAGACGACCCCGCACACACCCCCCTCGCCACACACTCCCCCGGTGGCTCCGAAGCGTTACGGGTACCGGGTGCGCGACCAGTTCGGGCAGCATTTTGATGACC
>JAHYYD010000134.1 GCA_019425105.1 Actinomycetota bacterium | reverse complement strand
CGATGCAGGCCAAGGGCGTGCCGATCGACATGATCCTCATTCTGCAGTCGGTGATCGTCCTCCTGATTGCCGCGCCGGCGCTGGTGCGCTGGCTGTTCCGTCTGCCCGATGTGCGCGCGCTGGCCGCGCAGACGCGAAAGGGGAACGCTGATGAGCACAAGTGAGTCCACCACGGTCGCGCAGGTCGAAGCCAAGCGCTCCTGGAAGCTCCCCGGTATCTACGTGGCGGCCTGCGTGCTGCTCGTCGTCTTCGCGGCCGCTGCCCGAGGCGACATGACGCTGCGCCTGTACGACAAGTCGCAGTCCTATGCGATCCCCGACATCGTCACCGCGGGTGCTCCCATCGTGTGGGTGCTCGCCGTCCTCACGATCGCGATCACCGCATGGACGATTGTCACGACCGTGCGCCGCGCGGCCCAGCCCGCGTGGGCGCGCGTCGGCGGGATGGCTGTCGTCGGGTTGTCGACGATCCTGGGATTCCTGTTCTACGCGGGCTCCGGGTCGACGGGCGTCGTCACCCTGACCTCGACCCTCGTGTCCACCGTGGCGATTTCGACGCCGCTCATCTTCGGTTCCCTCTCGGGTGTCGTTTCGGAGCGCGTCGGCGTCGTCAATATCGCGATTGAGGGCGATCTCCTGGTCGGCGCGTTCGCGGGCGTGATGGCGGCCTCGTACTTCCAGACCCCATACGCGGGCCTCGTCGCTGCGCCTCTCGCGGGCGCCGCCCTGGGTGCTCTCCTCGCGCTCTTCTCCGTCAAGTACGGGGTGGATCAGATCATCGTCGGCGTCGTCCTGAACGTCCTGGCGCTGGGCCTGACGACGTTCTTCTACGGGACGATCATGAAGAACTCCCCCGGGAGCCTGAACACGAACCAGTTCTCGCTGTCCGACATTAAGATCCCCGTGCTCTCGGAGATCCCGGTCGTCGGCCCGGTCCTGTTCAACCAGTCGATCCTCGTGTACCTCATGTACGCGGCCGTCATTGCTCTGTCGTTCTTCCTGTTCCGTTCTCGCTGGGGCCTGCGGCTGAGGGCCTGCGGTGAGCACCCGCGCGCAGCCGATACCGTCGGCATCAACGTGGGGCGCACGCGCACCCTCAACACGATCCTCGGCTCGTCGTTCGCGGGCTTGGGCGGCGCGTTCTTCACGATCGGTTCCGGCCTGGCGTTCACGGATAACATTTCCGCAGGCAACGGCTACATCGCCCTGGCCGCGATGATCCTGGGCAAGTGGAATCCGCTGGGTGCCATGGGCGCGGCCGTCATGTTCGGTTTCGCGCAGGCCCTGGCGCGCATGCTGCCTAACATTGAGCCCGCGATCCCCGCGGACCTCGTGTCGATGATCCCCTACGTGGTCACGATCGTGGCCGTCGCGGGCTTCGTCGGCAAGTCGCGCGCGCCCGCCGCCGAGAACATCCCCTACGTGAAGTGAGAACTCGTATGGATCCAACAGATATTGACTGGGATGCCCTGCTGGCCGAGGCCATTGACGCGATGAAGCACGCGTACTGCCCCTACTCGAACTTCCCCGTCGGGGCCGCGGGCTTGACCGCCGACGGCTGGATCGTCAGCGGCTGCAACGTCGAAAATGCCGGCTACGGCGTGACCCTGTGCGCCGAGTGCGGCATGGTCTCAGACCTCATCCGCTCCGGCGGCGGCGCGCTCGTCGCGGTCGTCGCTGTTAACGGCAACGAGGAGCCGGTGGCCCCGTGCGGGCGCTGCCGCCAGCTCATCTACGAGCACGGCGGGCCCTCCTGCCTGGTCCTCATGCCTGACGGCGTCGCCCCGATGACCGAGGTGCTGCCCGGCGCGTTCGGACCCCACGACCTGTCGAGCGTCGCCCAGGCCACCCCGGCCTCGTCGGTAGAGAAAGAAGGACACGATGGCTCTCTTTGATGCCGTTGACATCATCCGCGTCAAGCGCGACGGGGGAGTACTGAGCCCCGACCAGATCGACTGGACGATCGACGCCTACACGAAGGGCATCATCAAGGACGAGCAGATGGCCGCCCTGGCGATGGCGATCTTCCTGCGCGGCATGGACCGGGGCGAGATCGCCCGCTGGACGGACGCGATGATCCGCTCGGGTGCGCGCATGGATTTTTCCGGCATCGGCAAGCCGACCGCCGACAAGCATTCCACGGGCGGCGTGGGCGACAAGATCACGCTGCCCCTGGCGCCGCTGGTCGCGTGCTTCGGCGTGGCCGTCCCGCAGCTGTCGGGCCGAGGCCTGGGGCACACGGGCGGCACCCTCGACAAGCTCGAGGCGATCCCCGGGTGGCGCGCCCAGCTGAGCAATGACGAGATTATGACCCAGCTGGGACGCGGCTGCGGCGCGGTCATCTGCGCGGCGGGCTCGGGCCTGGCGCCCGCTGACAAGAAGCTCTACGCCCTGCGCGACATCACCTCAACCGTCGAGTCGATCGCGCTGATCGCCAGCTCCATCATGAGCAAGAAGATCGCCGAGGGCACGGGAGCCCTCGTCCTGGACGTCAAGGTCGGGTCGGGCGCCTTCATGAAGGACCTGGACGCCGCGCGCGAGCTCGCCCGCACGATGGTCGACCTCGGACGCGACGCGGGGGTCGCCACGCGCGCCCTCCTCACCGACATGTCCGTGCCGCTGGGACGCAAGATCGGCAACGCCCTCGAGGTGGAGGAATCCGTCGAGGTCCTCGCCGGAGGCGGCCCCGCCGACGTCATTGAGCTGACGTGCGAGCTCGCGCGCAACATGCTCGACCTTGCGGGAGTGCGCGACGCCGACGTGGAGGCCGCGCTGGCGGACGGGCGTGCGATGGATCGCTGGCGCGCGATGATCCGCGAGCAGGGCGGAGACCCGGATGCGCCGCTGCCGCGCGCCGCGCACACCCACCAGGTCCTCGCCGAGGCCCGTGGAACCGTGGTCGGCATGGACGCCCTGTCCGTGGGCGTGGCCTCGTGGAGGCTGGGCGCGGGCCGCGCCGTCAAGGAGGATCCGGTCCAGGCGGGTGCCGGCATCGAGATCCACGCCAAGCCGGGGGAGAGCGTCGCGGCGGGCCAACCCCTGCTCACGCTCCACACCGATGATGAGTGGCGCATCGAGCGCGCACTGGAGTCCCTGTCCGGCGCGATCGAGATCGCCGACGGGGTCACCCCCGAGCCGCGCAGCGTCGTGCTGGAGACCGTGTCTTAAAGCCCGGGCGACCGCGAGCATGAGGGGAGGAGGAATCGTGGAAAGGCGCGACGAACAGTCGATTGAGGCCGTCAAGCTCTACTACCAGCAGGGACTGAGCCAGGCCGAGGTCGCCGCCCGCATGGGTTTGTCGCGCCCCACGGTCGCCAAACTCCTCGCCCACGGCCGCGAGCGCGGCTTTGTGACCATCGAGATCCACGATCCGCGCGAGGACGCCTCGGAGATCGCCCTGCGCTTGGAGAAGCGCTTCGGCCTGGCGAGCGTGCGCGTCGCCCACGGCCGCGATATGACCGAGGGCGAGGCCATCGAGCAGGTCGGCCGCGTCGGTGCCGATGTCGTCACCCAGCTCGTGCGTGACGGCATGAGCGTGGGGATTTCCTGGGGGCGCACGATGAGCGCGCTCGCGGGCCACTTGACTCACGCCCCTCGACAGGGGGTGCGAGTCGTGCAGCTCAAGGGCGGGACGTCGTTTTCCGAGCGGGCGACGCATGACTTTGAGATCATGCGGGCTTTTTGCGAGGCTTTCGACGCGGAGCCGCGCTACCTGCCGCTTCCCGTCATTTTCCAGGACACCGCGATGCTCTCGATCGTGCGTCGTGACCGGTCGATCGAGCGGATCCTGGAGGAGGGGCGCGGGGTGGATGTGGCGGTCTTTACGGTGGGGGCGCTGGGGCGCGAGGCCCTCTCGCTCAACCTCGGCCAGCTCGAGGACGACGAGGCGGAGGCCCTGATGCGCGACGCGGTTGGGGATGCCTGCTCGCGGTTTTTTACGCGCGAGGGCGCGGTTGCCCTGGCCTCGGTCGATCGCCGGACGGTCGGTATCACGCTCGAGGAGCTGCGCGCCCGCCCCGTGCGGGTGTTGGTTGCCGGCGGGCGTGTGAAAGCGGAGGCGCTGGACACGGCGCTGCACATGGGGTTGGCCACTCACCTGGTGGTCGACCAGGACCTGGCCCTCGCGCTGCTGGAACGGCCACGTGGGGCAACCCCGCGCGGGGTGCGTGATCGCGCCCCAAGTGGATGAGAACATTTGTCAAACCACTCGTTGACACATTTCAATTGCACGGCATAGCCTTGCGACAAGGGTAAAGAAGCCTCGACGGAGCCCCGGGCTCCTCGACACCATAGGAGGACACATGCGCTCGACACCGCACATCAACCCCACCGCCCCCATCGCGCCGACGATCCTCCTGCCCGGAGACCCGCTGCGCGCGAAGTTCATCGCCGAGACCTACCTGGAGGACGCCCAGCAGTTCAACGCCGTGCGCAACATGCTGGGCTACACCGGCACCTACCGCGGCACCCCGGTGTCCGTCATGGGCTCGGGCATGGGCATCCCCTCGATCTCGCTGTACGCCCACGAGCTGATCCACGAGTTCGGCTGCACGCGCCTCGTGCGCGTGGGCACGTGCGGTGCCCTGCAGCCGGACGTCAACCTGTACGACGTGGTGGTCGCCCAGGCCGCCTGCTCGAACTCGGCGTTCCTGGATCAGTACCAGATCCCTGGTTCCTACGCGCCGATCGGCTCCTTCCGCCTCATCGAGGACGTGGTGCGTCGCGCCCGCGAGGCCGACGTGCCGATCCACGTGGGCAACATCCTCTCCTCCGACACGTTCTACAACGCGAACCCGACCTTCAACGAGGCCTGGCAGCGCATGGGCGTGCTCGCGGTCGAGATGGAGTCCGCGGGCCTGTACGCGACGGCCGCCCACGCGGGCGTCGAGGCCGTGGGTATCTTCACCGTCTCGGACTCCCTGGTGACGGGCGAGGCCACGGACGCCCAGGCGCGTCAGACCTCCTTTACCACCATGATGGAGCTGGCCCTGCCCCTGGCCCAGCTGTGATGCGACAAGAAAGAAGTTCCATGAAGAAGCGTGACGTGGCCGCACTCATCGACCACACGATCCTCAAGCCTGAGGCCACCAAGGCGGACGTGGCCCGCATCGTCGAGGAGGGCGCCGCGGCCGGCACCTTCTCGGTGTGCGTGTCCCCCTCGATGCTGCCCCTGGACGTTCCCGAGGGATTGAAGGTCGCCTGCGTGGTCGGCTTCCCCTCGGGCGCGGTCAAGCCCCAGGTCAAGGCCTTCGAGGCCGCCCAGGCCGTCGCCGACGGCGCGGACGAGATCGACATGGTCATCAACATCGAGCTGGTGAAGGACGCGCGCCTCCACGACCTCGAGGAGGAGATCGCGGCCGTGCGCCGCGTCGTCCCCGCCCCGCGCATCCTCAAGGTCATCATCGAGTCCGCCGCGCTCACCGACGACGAGATCGTCGCCGCGTGCACCGCCTCGATGGCCGCTGGCGCGGATTTCGTCAAGACCTCCACGGGATTCCACCCCGCGGGCGGCGCCTCGACCCACGCGGTCGCCCTCATGCGCGCCACGGTCGGCGACGCGCTGGGGGTCAAGGCCTCGGGCGGCATCCGTGACGCCGAGACGGCCCTGGCCATGATCGAGGCCGGAGCCTCCCGCCTGGGGGTCTCCGCAACCAACGCCATCCTGGCAGGACTGGAGGACTAAAGACGATGGAGCTGCTGGAGCGCGCCCGCCAGTGGGCGAGCCACGACCCGGACCCCGCCACGGCCTCGGCCCTGAGCGCCGACATTGAGGCCACCGAGCGCGGCGACGAGGAGGCGGCGGCCCGCGTGAGCGCCGCCATGAACGGCCCCCTCCAGTTCGGCACCGCAGGCCTGCGCGGCGTCGTCGGCCCGGGCGAGTCCCGCATGAACCTCGCGGTCGTCATCCGCGCGACCGCCGGCCTGTGCGAGGTCGTCAAGCGCCACGCGACGGGCACCCCCACGCTGGTCGTCGGATGCGACGCCCGCTACGGGTCCTCCGAGTTCGCCACGGCCGCCTGCCGCGTCGCCTCGGCCGCAGGGGTGCGCGTCCTCGCGCTGCCCCAGGCCAACCCGACCCCGCTCACCTCCTTCTCGATGCTGCACTTCGACGCGGACGCGGGCGTCATGGTGACCGCCTCCCATAACCCCGCCCCGGACAACGGCTACAAGGTCTACCTGGGCGG
>JAHYYD010000133.1 GCA_019425105.1 Actinomycetota bacterium | reverse complement strand
CTGACGCACCTGGCGACATACCCGCAGGCGAAGAACTCGGGCGGCTCGTACACCGTTGCCGAGGAAACCGCATTCATCGACGAGGGTGCTTTCGCCTCTGCGCAGATCACCTCCGTGACCCTGCCCTCGCATCTGCGTAACGTTGGCAAGGGTGCGTTCGTGGGGGCGCGGATCACGTCCCTGACCCTGCCTGACGCCTTCGAGTCCATGGACGACACGGCTTTCTGGTACATGCCCAAGCTGGAGCGCGTTGACCTGGGTGGTGCCACGATGCTGCCGGATAGTGCCTTCCGCTACGACAAGTCCCTCGCCGAGGTGAATTTCCGTCCCGACCTGAATCGCCTGGCCGAGGTCGGCGACTACGCCTTCGACACCACGGCGCTCACCTCCGCCACACTCCCCGACTCAGTGACCTCGATCGGTAAGGGTGCCTTCTCCAACGACACCGCCCTGACCTCCGTCCACCTGGGCTCGGGCATTGCCACCATCGGAGAATCCGCATTCGTGGACGCGAACAACCTCGCCTCGCTGACCGTGGACCCCGCCAACACGGTGTACTCCGTGGAAGACGGTGCCCTGTACGGCAAGGGCGACGCTGGCCGCACCCTGGTCCTGTACCTGCCCACGAAGACGGACACAGACGTGACGGTTCCCAAGGGGACGACCGCTATCGCTGATGCCGCATTCGCGAACAACTCCTCCCTGCGTCGTGTCGTCCTGCCCGAGGGCCTGACGACCATCGGATACGGTGCCTTCGACGGCGATACGAACCTCACCGACCTCGTCATCCCCGACTCGGTGACGGTCGCCCGCGGCCTGGTCAACAACGGCCTGGACACGATCGAGCTGGGCTCGCAGGTCACGGAACTGTGGATGACCCCGCGCGCGACCACCACCCCGCGCCACATCATCGTGCACGGCGGTAACGACGGCGAGTTCTACTACGAGGGCAAGGCCTCCAACGGCCGCCCGGACAGCGCCTACTTCGGCGAGGGGATGACCCGATTCACCTTCTGGTTCGACACGCCCCGCGTCCTGGTGCTGCCCTCGACCGTCGAGGAGATCAAGCTCGCCGCCGACATGGACGATGACCTCAAGGAGGGTACGGAGATCTACGTCGCCGCCCCCAAGGGCTCGAAGGCATGGACGCTTACCGAGACGGCCATGAAGAACGCCGGCTACAACACGGCCAACCTCTTCGAGTACGCGAAGCCCCAGGTCACGGTGTCGGGCACCGGCATCAACGAGGCCGGGGCCGGGTACACGCTCACCAGCGCGGTGGGCACGCCGACGACCGTCAACGTCTCCGCGCAGGGCGGCACCCTCGGCGGACGCGAGCTGCGCGTCGTGCAGGTCGGCGCTGACGGCACCGAAACGGTCCTCCAGGATTGGGAGTCGATGCAGGGCAGTTCGGACGAGACGGCGACCACCGACATCTACACGTGGACCCCGACCAGCGCTGATGTTTCCCTGCGCGTCGACGTGCGTCAGGACCCCCACGCCGTCACCTCGACGACCGTGACCCTCAAGGCCTCGTCTGATACGACGCCCGCCGAGGGTGCATGGGCCTGGGGCGCTCGCGGCTGGTGGTACCGCTACTCGGATGGCACCTATCCGGCCAACACGAGTAAGACCATCGACGGCCAGGTGTACCGCTTCGACGCGGATGGCTACATGCGTACCGGCTGGGTCTTTGACGAGGGCAACTGGTACTACCACACCCTCTCGGGCGCGCAGGCCAGCGGCTGGGTCCTCGATGGCGTCTCCTGGTACTACATGGATCCCGCCACGGGCACCATGGTCACGGGATGGGTCAAGGATGGCGCGCACTGGTACTACCTGAACCCTGCCAACGGCAAGATGCTGACTGGCTGGGTGAAGGACGGTGATGCCTGGTACTACCTGAAGCCCGGAAGCGGCCAGATGGTGACGGGTCGCGTCTGGATCGGATGGAAGTACTACCGCTTCTCCGACTCGGGCCAGTGGATCCACTAAGCGCCTGACGACAATGCATACCCACGCGTCGCGCCCGCCCTCCCCGGACTTGTTCCGGGGGAGCGGGCGCGCTCGCGAGGAGACGCGGGTGCAGCCGCTGGCCGCACCCGCCACATCGTGCGTCCATGCGAATGCAGCGCGCGATCACTCACCCTCATGCAGCTCAACACTTTAGGTGTGAAGAAAGCGAGCCGACAATGTTCCACTACCGACGCGTAGCGCTCACGCTGATAGCGGCCGGTGCTCTCGCATTCACGACGACCGGCGTGCCCGCGGCCTTCGCTGCTGACGCCGACGCAACCCAGGCCTCGTCGTCCCAGCAGGCCGGCGATGACTCGCCCAGCACGATCATCGTCCAACTCGACGCGCGTGATGACGGAGTCGACCGCGCAGTGTACTACGCGCAGATGAAGAAGCGCATCGGCGAGGCCGTGGCTGCGGCCAGCCCGGGCTCCACCATTTCCGATGTGCGCGACTACCTCCACGCCTTCGATGGATTCGCGATCCAGGCCCCCGCCTCGACACTCGGGGCGATCCGATCGACGGCCGGCGTCAAGGGCGCGTTCCTGGAAGGCTATAACACGTTCGTCACCGACGAAGAGATCAACGGACAGTACCGTGCCGCTGCCGGCGGAGACTCCGGCATCACGCCCGGAGCGGCGGCGCAGATGATGCGGGCCAACGCGGCCACTCAGAAGGGCCAAGGCCAGGTCATCGAGCTCATCGACAGTGGCATCGACACCTCGCACGAGGCCTTCGCCGGCGACATGGAAGCCGCGTCGCTGCGCCTCACGCAGGATGGGGCGGCTTCCCTGACCTCACAGCTGGGCGCAGGCAAGGCGGGAGTCTGGGTCAGCCCCAAGATTCCTTTCGCCTACGACTACGGTGACGGGGACACGAACGTGCTCGCCACGGACGAAGGAGACGACCATGCGCACGCTGCGAACACTCAGGGCACGCGCGTCGCCGCCCTCGCGGCCGCCAATGGGGGACAGTTCTCCGGAGCCGCACCCCAGGCGCAGCTGATCGTCGCGAAGGTGACGAAGGATCCGGGCAACAACGCGAGTGATGTCGACCTGCTGGCGGCGCTTGACGACGCGATGGTCCTGCGTCCCGACGTCGTCTCCGTGTCTTTCTCCAAGACCGAAGGAATGAGCGACGCCGCCGCGTCCCTCTATTCCCAGGTCTACGAGACCCTCGGCGCGCAGGGCACGACCGTCTACGCGCCCGCCGGGGACGTTGAGCGCTACGGGCGCGCGGACGACCCGGACAACGGCGCGCTCGGTTTCCCGGCCTCTTTTTCCTCGACCCTCGCGGTCGCCTCGGTCAACGAGCAGGAGATCATGGGAGCCATCACCTTCGGTGATCACCTGATCGGATACCGTCCCGTGACCCGCATGGGCAAGGGCGACGGACCAGGCTTTGACTCTCTCGCCGAGGGAACGTACCGCGTCGTCTACGCCGGTAACGGCTCGAGCGAGGACCTGACGAAGTACCTGGGCGCGGACTATGGGGACCTGTCCCACACGATCCTTCTCGAAGAGCTGGGAGGCACCGACTCGCGGGGCAAGGACGTGGAGGTCAAGCACAAGATCAAGGCCCTGAAGTCCCTGACGAGCAAGCCTGCAGGCGTTCTGCTCGGCCACTGGTACGACACCGAAACCCCTGTGAAGTGGTCGGTCGACCGCTGGTTTAGCATCCCGATGGGCACCATCACGACCTCGGATCGCAACCGCCTCTACGACGCGATCAAGGCCTCCGGCACCGGATCGATCGAGGTCAGCGTCTCGCCCTCCACGACTCTCACCGTGCCCGAGGGCCTGTCCGCGTCGGACTTCTCCTCGACCGGTGCCACCCCTGACCTGCGGCTCAAGCCCGAGATCGCAGCACCCGGCGGCAGGGTCGCGTCCGCCACGCCCGGAAACGACTACGATAACGAGTCCGGCACGGCCGAGGCCTCGGGTCAGGCCGCCGCGGTCGCTACCCTCGTGCGTCAGCGCGTGGCATCCGACCCCGCCTTCGCGGGTCTGTCGGACGCCGAGAAGAACGCCGTGGTCACAAAGCTCCTGATGGGCACCGCCCGCCCGATCGCGGATGCGCAGCAGGATGACGGTACCTTCTACTCGCCTCGCCGAGTGGGTGCCGGCCTGGTCGACGCTGCGGGGGCCACGACCTCGTTCGTGTACCCGAGCGTCGTTGGCGCGGCCAACCCGTCACGGCCCAAGGCTGACCTGGGCGAGGGCACCTCCGGCTGGAGCTTCCAGGTCACCCTCACGAACGTCTCCGACAGTGCGCGCACCTATACCCTCGGCGGCCAGGCGCTGTCCGAAAAGGTCGAGAGCATGCTGCTGTCGCACCACTCGACCAACTGGGCGGGGAAGGGCATTGACCTGACGTTCTCCGCGGACTCGGTGACCGTGCCCGCCAAGGGGGAGGCCACCGTGACCGTCACCGTGACCCCGCGCGAGGCCTTCGCCTCGTACGCGGCCGCGAACACCCCCAAGGGAACGTTCATCGACGGTGCCGTGACCTTCACGAGCACCGACGGGGCACCGAACCTCACCGTCCCCTACATGGGCTTCTACGGCTCCTGGGGCGCGCCCGCCATCTTCGACCAGGTCACCCCGAACAACCACATCAGCGGCTACGGGTCGACCTTCATGGATGGAAACCTCCCGTTCGGACAGCAGAGCCCCTTCGACGTCGAGGACGAGCGGATGATCAACGGGGTCAATCCCGACCTCTTCATCATCACCCGTTCGACGGATGAGAACGCGCGCAGGGGCGTGCGCCCGGGTACCGTGCTGCTGCGCTCCGTGTCTTCCCTGACCTACACCTTCGCCAACGAGGCAGGCCAAACCATCCGCACCTTCACGTGTGGGCGCGCGGATCGGTCCATCTACGACGTGCAGGAGCGCTCGCCGCGTACCGTCGAGGACTCTGTGCCCGGATGCGCCCCCTGGTTCTCCGGCTACGCGCCCGATGGAAGCGAGCTGCCGGACGGACGGTACACGCTGACGATCGAGGGCACGACCGAGGGGCCCTCGCCCTCAACCCAGCAGATCAGCTACGGCCTCACGCTGGACACCAAGGCCCCCGTCATCTCGAACGTGACGGTCAGTGGCGATGGTAATGAGCGAACGCTCTCCTTCGACGTCGCCGACTCCTCGCCCATATCGGCCGTCGGCTTCTCGGCCACCGCCGATGGCCCCATCGTCGAGCGCGGCGCCGAGGTCTACCCGACCGAACGCGGGGAGGATGGGCTGGTTCACCGCCACTTCGACATTGCGCTGAAGGATACTCTGGCCAGCATCGGTGGGGACCCGTCGTCCATCTACCTGCACGTGTGGGACTGGCCCGCCAACAAGGGAACGGCTCCGGTCGCCCTCAAGGCGATCCCCATGACGTCGCTGGCGCTCTCCCAGACGTCCGCGACGCTGAGGGTCGGTGAGACGCTGACGCTGAGCGCCACCCACGAACCCTCGGACGCCAACGTGACGGCACTTACCTGGTCCTCCTCGGACGAGGCCGTGGCAACCGTCAGTGTCACCGGCGAAGTCAGCGCGGTGGGCGCGGGCGACGCGACCATCACCGTGACCGACCCGACGCAGCCCAGCGTGACTGCCAGCGCCACCATTCACGTGAGCGCTCCCGCGCCCGAGGCGAAGAACGGAACATGGAAGCGGGACGGCCGCGGATGGTGGTACCGCTACGAGGACGGGACCTACCCCGCCGACACGACCCTCGCCATCGACGGGGCCACGTACCGCTTCGACGCGCGCGGCTACATGCGTACCGGCTGGGTCAAGGAACAGGGCTCCTGGTACTACCACAAGGCATCGGGCGCGCAGGCGAGCGGATGGGTCCTCGACGGTATCTCCTGGTACTACCTGGATCCGGCCACGGGTGCCATGGCGACCGGCTGGGTCAAGGACGGTGAGACCTGGTACTACCTCAATCCCACCACCGGCAAGATGATGACGGGGTGGCTCAAAGACGGCGGTGCCTGGTACTACCTGAAGACCGGGAGCGGCGCGATGGCCACGGGCCGCCTGCGCATCTTCTGGACCTGGTACACCTTCTCGGAGACGGGACAGCTGATCAGCTAGAACGCCACTGAGGTGGCTCCAGGCCCGCGGCCCCAGCAGCGTGCTGGGTCCGCGGGCCTGCGCATCTGTCAAGGAGATCAGCGCCAAACGTCC
>JAHYYD010000132.1 GCA_019425105.1 Actinomycetota bacterium | reverse complement strand
CCCACCGAAACAACTGGGACTAACCCTCCACCAACTCTTTTTGTCCTTTAACCCGACTTTTCGGCTTGTTAGTGCGGGAAAGTCGGTATTGAAGGTGGTGGGAGCCAACCTGAAGGATGGACAAAACGTGTTGGTTTTGTGGTGACTTTTCGGCTTGTTAGTGCGGGAAAAGCCACATTGAAGTTGGTTGTTTCATCGTGGGGGTATGAATACCCCTCAATGCCCGGCGTGCGGGCGAACGATGACCAGGTATGGGCACTCAGGTTCAGGGGCGCAGTTCGCCGAGGCGTGCTAGCTGCCTGTGCTCTTCGCCGTGCAGGCGGGCCCTCTGATTCGCACATTATCCCGATGATATGCGTGTGGGCCCGACACCTCGCATGTGAACCCGATGATATGCGTGTGGGCAGCGCCGCCTACGTGCATATCGAGAGGTTTACGTGCGTATCAAGGCGTTAACGCGCATATTCAGCGGTTCGCGTGCGAGCTACACACCAGGCCGGGCACCGTCGTGTCCAAAACGCAGCCCGCCTCAGCCGCAACACCCCGTTGTCAATGTTTTTACCGAGGTGGTCTGCGATTTGGGCACCGCACCGCCCTGAACCGCGACATCACCACCGCCCAACGGGGGGATTTGCACCATTAGGGGCGCGACACGCCGGCGACACGCCGAAGGGAGACTCCTAATGCTGCAAACCCCCACCATTACACCTGGTGTCATGCTCCCTCACTGGTGCTGGGCTGCCTGGCCAGGTGCAGTTTAACGTCGGTGAGGCGTCGTCGGCGATGACGGGGAACGTCATGGTCGGACAGCTCCGCGAGGACGCTTGTGTCCGATGGGGCGTTACACCCGATAGGGAAGATTCAACCCCTTCTGATCGGGTGGAATCTTCCCTAACGGGTTGAATGCTCCCGATCAGGCGGAATGTTCCCGATGGAGTTGATCATGTTTGAGGAGCAGTGGCGCGAGCGCGCTAGCCCAACGACACCGCCTCGACCTTGTCAGGGACCGAGCCTCGATCAACACGTTTTGACCTATATCCCCGAGGTTGGCTTACTTGCCGTGGTAGCGCGGGCTGGTCCCCAGGTGAGTGGGGTAGGGGTTACGCTCGTCGCCGATCATGCTCTCGTCCAGACCCCGGTAGGTGTAGGAGTTGTCGTAGGCGATCTCGAAGGGGGAGACCACGCCGTCGGTGTACTGCTTGACCTCGTCGGGCGTCGGACTGGAGCCACCCTCCTTGACTGCCAGGGGGTTCTCGTCCGGGTACTGGCTGGGGTCCGTATTGACCATTGCGCCGGGTGCGACGCCGCCGTAGCCCGTGTACTTATTCCACGCGTGGTCCGGGTTGGTTCCCGTGTGAATGAGGAGCTGAAGGAGCTGGTTCGTGGTGGCCTGGGGCCACTTCTGTCGGGCGAGTGCGAGAGAGCCGGCGACGAGGGGAGTCGAAGCTGATGTGCCGCTGGTGGTTACAAGTTCCCCACTTGAATAATCACGAATTTTTACAGGTCCTCCAACAGCTGCGCTGACGACACCTTCACCCCACGAGGAATAGTCTTGAAAGTTCCCGTCGGTATCGATGGCAGTTACGCCGATGACACCGGACCACTTTTCGTAGGTGACATCCGTTTCGTTCTTTGCATCGTTGCCGGCAGCGGCGGCGATGACTATCCCCTGGGACATTGCTCGTGCTATCGCCCACTTGAGAGCTTTACTTCCGCCTGCATATGAGGACGAAATGCTAATGATCTGAGCGCCATCGTTGATTGCGGTATTGATCAGTGATGAGGATTCGTTCTTATCAATACCAGAGACGCCCGCACAATCTGAACCGGCTGAGTCATCGGAAAAAACTAAGCGATATGAGAGGATTTTGGCGTCGGGAGAGATGCCGTAGTCTCGTGCGACCAGGAGTGATGCCATGGCAGTGCCATGGGTTTTGGTGCGCATGGACGAAGTCACCGTGCACGGCGACTTATCGGTGATATCGGCACCTGCCAGCTCGGGAGCGCTGGTGTCGACCTCGCCGTCCAGGATGGCGATGGTGACACCCTGCCCGGTGTAGCCCTTCGCTCGAGCTTGATCCAGGTGGTAGTACGCAAAATAGGGTTGGTCGGCGGCGGTGATGGTGTCCGCTGCGTGCGCCGGTCCGGACGGCAGCGCGGTGGCCCCCGCAGCAAGTGCCAGGGTCGATGCCGCGATGCCGAGCAGGCGCGCCGTGCTGTTCCTACGTGTCACCATTGGCGGGGATCCCATCCGTCGTCCTTGCGTGGTGCGGGCGAAATATCCTTGTCGGAACCGTAGGTCTGCGACAAGGGGTTCACGTAGCCCTCGGGCAGCTCGTCCTCGTCGTCCTCAAAGCGGAACGGCGTGTAGTGGCGTCGCTGGGCCTTCTTCTCGTCTTTCTTGCCTCCTGCGCCAGAACCGCCAGCACCCATGAAGCTGCCGGTTCCCTGAGAGCGACCGCTGGCCGCAGAGCTTCCAGTGCCATTCGCGCCGCTGGACGTCCCCGACATGCCCGTCACACCGGACGTCCCGTTGGTACCAGCCCCCGTCGCGCCAGCAGGAGCGGGGGGCGTGTACTTGCCGAACCCGGCACCGGAGTAGGAACCGGTGCGCAGGGCAGTTGATCCGGCAGCGCTTCCTACTCTCGCTCCTGCTCCACCGGCTCGTCCCATGATGGACGCGGCAGAACCCATACGAGCGGAACCGCGAAGGCCCAGCGCGCCTGCGCCGAACATGCCGACTCCACCGAGGCGACCAGCCGTCGATGATTTGCTGGCTGGGCCACCGTTGAGGCGCCACAAAGGATGATCGCGATCGACGGGGGAAGCCGGGGTGTGACCGCCAATGACACCGTTCGCGTGACGGTCACCGTTGACGCGCGTGTGCAGCAGGTCGATATCCATCAGATCCTGCGGATCGGTGACGGGGTTCAGGCGGGATCCGGGCTCTCCCTCGGAGATATATTGGTTGGGAACACGCTTCGAGGACATGACGCGGGAATCGATGGGACCGCCCTCGTCGTATCCATCCGCATACAGGCCCGAGCCTTGCCCCCGAAGGTCGGAACGCCCATAGTCGTTATCGCGGCTGGCACCGTACACGCCTGCTTCGTGGGGTGAGACCCACATGTTGCCTTGGTCGAGCTGATCGCTGACAGATGGAGTTGAGGGACCGTTCTGGGGAGGTAATTTGATGTCTGGATTCCCCGAAGCAAACTCCTCGACCTGCTCGGTATGAGCCTTCAACTGATCGGCGAGCTTCTGCGCCTCGTCATTGACTCGCTGCAGGATGGCCGTGGCGGCGGCCTCGCGCTGCGCGTTTGCCTGCGCCTCGATCGCGTCCACGTAGGCCGCACCGGTCGTGGCGATCGTGTTGATGGGCTCTCCGAACGGACCCAGGTGCTTTGCGACCGGGATAACGACCTGAGCGAGTCCCCGCATTGCTTCGGTTGCCTTGTCCAGGAGCGTGGGGGACAGGAGCTTTGCGTCCTCGGCGGCGTGCACGAGCAGACGTCGACCCTCGACGTAGTGCTCGGTGCCGGTCACGTACCCCTGACGTTCGCTGCTGTAGCGTTTCTGTGTCTGATCGATCCAGCTATCAATGGCCTCGCCCGTTTGTCCCTCAAAGCCCTGGTATTCCTTGAAGTGGGACACACTCGAGCTCATGACCCCCATTCCTTCGATGATCGTGGAGTGTTCGGAGTCGTAGTTGCGGAGCTTGCGGGATTCCTCCACGCCCTCAACGAACTTCATGAGGCGCTCGTACATGGGGCTGCTCACCATTGTTGTCTCCTCTCATGCGTTTCGGGCTAGAAGTCTGTCTGCGCGTCCTGGGTGGGCGCACCGTTGGTTCCCGCAGTCGTTGCGGGATCGGGACTCGTTGCTGACCCGACAGGTGAGGAGGAGGGACTCGGCGAAGGGGTGGGCGTCGGTGAGGTGTAGGACGATGGGTCGCCCATCGAGTTTCGGAGTGCCTTCAGCTCGTCCCCCGTCGCATGCTCAACGGCGGCGAAATCCTCGATCGCTTGATCGACATTGCGCCCAAAGGAGCGGAGAACGTCATGCTCGGTAGCGGCAATCTTCCCGTATGCGCCGAGGAAAGCGATAAACGCGTTCCGCAGTGCCTGGGGGCCCGCCTCATCGGTCCACAAACGCTCGTATTGTCCGTTGGATAGGCGGGTGATTGCCTCGGAACTCGAGGCTATTGCCGCCCCCCCCTTGCTCGACGTCCTGCCGAGTTTGGGCATGCTTATTGGAATCGAAAGCGACGTCAGCCACGGCGCACCTCCTGCGTAGCGAGTCCGCCAAATGCGTGTCCCGCGGAACAAAATCAGACCCTGATCAGCATATGACCAGGTGTTCAAGAAAACAAGTTATGTTAAGGCAATGCATCACGCCCCCGGCGCCCGGTCCTGCAGGTAGGTAAGCAGCGTGATCGCGCCCTGTTTGGACAGGGGTTCGTTGCCGTTGCCGCACTTGGGGGATTGGACGCAGCGTGGGCACCCGGACTCGCAGTCGCAAGAGGACACGGCCTCGAGCGTGGCGGCCACCCACGACCGCGCGCTGTGAAAGCCTGTGAGCACGTGCCCGGCGCCGCCCCGGAACGCGTCGTGAATGAACACGGTGGGCGCGCCCGTGTCGTCGTGCAGCTCGGTGGACAGGCCGCCCAGGTCCCAGCGGTCGCAGGTCGCGACGACGGGCAGGATCCCGATCATCGCGTGCTCGGTCGCGTGCAGGGTGCCCGGCAGGTCGGCGGGCTCGATCCCCATGGCGGCCAGCGCCGCCGGGGTGAGCGTGAACCACGTGGACTTCGTGGGCAGCGTGTGGGTGGGCAGGAACAGCTCGATGTTGCGGATGAACTCGAGCCCGGGCAGGCGCAGCAGGTCGTAGTCGGTGACCCGCGTCGACACGTTCGTCGGCCCGTGATGCCAGGTGACCGTGCCATCCCCGCACACGTAGGTCTCCTCGATGGCGCACACCTCGACGCTCGTGTGGGTCGCCGAGCGCGTGCGCAGGGGAGTGCGCACCTCCTCGACCAGGGCGACGCGCGCGTCGTCTGCCCGCGCGGGCGGGATGATGATCGACGAGGCTTGGGCCCCCTCCCGCTCCCCACCCCCGAGGCGCTCGGTTCTCTGGGCACCGCCCGGCGCCTCGGGCAGGAGAGCGCGCGGCCATCCCTGGGAGGCGGGTGCGGCGGGCGTGGTGAGGGAGGTGAGGCTCAGGACGTGGAAGGTGCGCCCCTGGTGGATGTAAATGGCACCGGGGAAGACGTGGGCGTCGGCGGAGGCCTGGTCGATCGTGCCGATGACGGTGCCGGTAGCCGAGTCGACGATCTGGACGTCCCCTGCTGCGCCGCGCAGGTCGGTGAGGTCGCTGGGGCGCTCGGGCCTGGTGGCGTCCCAGAAATATCCGGCGGGTCGGCGCTTGAGGTAGCCGTCGGCGACGAGGCGCTCGGTGACGCCGCGCAGTTCGGGGCCAAAGTAGGTGATATCGGACGGCGTGATCGGTATTTCGGCGGCCGCGGCGGCGACGTGCGGTGCCAGCACCCACGGGTTGGAGGGGTCGATGACGGAGGCCTCGACCTCGCCGAGAATATGCTCGGGGTGGCGCACCAGGTACGCGTCCAGCGGGTTGTCCGACGCGATGAGCACGGACGTGCCCGGCGCGCCCGCGCGACCCGCGCGCCCGATCTGCTGGCGCAGGGACGCGCGCGTGCCCGGCCAGCCGACCGTGATCGTCGCATCCAGGCCTGAGATATCCAGGCCCATCTCCAGCGCCGACGTCGTCGCGAGCGCCCGCACGCCTCCCGTGCGGATCGCCTCCTCGAGCGCCCGGCGCTCCTCGGGCAGGTAGCCGCCGCGATACGCGCCCACCCGGCCCGCGTTCGCGGAACCACGCGCCGAGAGCCGGTCGCGCACCTGAGCGGCCACGGCCTCGGCCCCCGCGCGCGAACGCACGAAGGCGAGGAGGCGCGCCCCCTCCTCGACGAAGGCGGCGGCCAGGTTGGCGGCCTCGACCCCGGCGCTGCGCCGCACGATCGGGACCTTGAGCGTGGCCGTGCCGGGCGGCGCGTCGAGGGCCTCCAGGAACGAGGAAATGTCGACCTCGGACTCGTCGGCCATGACGGCGCCCTGCCACAGGACCAGCTCGTGGGCACCCGCCGGCGAGCCGTCATCGGTGATGGCGACCGCGTCGCGCCCCGTGAGCGCGCGGCCCACCGCGCCCGCGT
>JAHYYD010000131.1:2861-6291 GCA_019425105.1 Actinomycetota bacterium | reverse complement strand
ACCATGCGCTCGGGGCGCGCGTCGTCCGTGACCGTGATCGACACGTACGAGGCCGTGGCGGCCTCGTCGGGATCCGTGAGCAGCTCCTCCATGGTCCCCTCGAGCACCGCGATACCCCGCAGCGTCGGGATGGGGACCACCTCAATGTCGGTCACCGAGGTAGCGTCCGTGGTCACGAGGGTGATCGACTTGGTGGCCCCGGCCTCGGAGAAGGAATACGCGATGGGGGAGCCCGCGTAGCGGATCGGGACGGATGCGCCCGAGATGTCCTGCGGGCGGTGCAGGTGCCCGGCCGCCACGTAGTCCAGTCCGTGGGGCAGGGGATCCGCGCCCCCGAGCGTGTCGAACAGATCCGCCGACACGGAGGGCACGCCGCCCACCTGGATGTCGCGCTCGGAGTCCGAGGCCTGGGCGCCCGTTACGAAGGCGTGCGGCATCGCGATGGCCGGGCGCTCGTCGCCCGCGCTGCGCCGATCTGCGAGGTCCGCGCGCACCCGGCGCAGCGCGGCCGCCAGGACCGCCTGGTGGGAGCGGGGCAGGGGAGCGGGCAGGCCGGCTTCTCCCTGGGGGGGCAGGTCCGACAGGCACTGGCGCACCAGGTCGGGCTCCAGGTAGGGCATCGGGTAGACGAGGGCGCCCCCGGCCTCGACGGGCGTGCCGATCGCCTCGGGGTCCGTCACCACGTGCAGCGAGGGGGTGAGCATGTCGGCGAAAAGCCCCAGGCGTGCCGCCCCGTCATGGTTCCCCGACGTTAGGATGACCGTCGTGATCGCCGTCAGCTCGCGCAGGGCGCGGCGCATCCGCGCGAGCGCGTCGACGGGCGGGACAGCGCGGTCGAACACGTCGCCCGAGATGAGCACGGCGTCCACGCCCCGCTCTCGCACCAGGGCAACCAGCCACTCGATGAATGCATCCGCGCTGTCGCCCAGAGACGCGCCGTGCAGCGTGCGTCCCAGGTGCCAGTCGGAGGTGTGCAGAATCAACATGCTCCCAGTGTGGCAGAGGGCGCCCACATCTGCGTCCGTCACACACGCTTGGAAGGCGGACACCTTCTGCATGTGCGCAGGTAGTCGATAGCATGGAGCCATGACCAAGCCCTTCCTCATGCTGACCTCGCGCGACGACGGCCCCGTCCTGGCCGCAGAGACCGCCGACCTGCCTCGTTTCTCGGGACTGAGGCCCGACCAGGTGCGACAGGTGCGCATGGAAAGGGAACTGCCCGACCTCGACCTGTCCGAATACTCGGGTGCCTTCGTGTGCGGATCCCCGTGGGACGCGAACGCCGACGACCACCTGAAGGAAGAACGCCAGGTGCGCGCCGAGGACTGGCTGCGTTCCTTCTACGACCGGGCGCTCGCAGAGTCCTTCCCGATCCTGGGCCTGTGCTACGGGCTGGGCACCCTCACCCTGCACCTGGGCGGCGTCATCGACACCCACCACGGTGAGGAAATCAGCGGTATCGCGCTGACGAAGACCGACGCGGGCCGCGACGACCCGCTCCTGGAGGGCACGCCCGACCGCTTCCACTCCTACGTCGGCCACCACGAGGCCGTGCGCGAGCTGGCCCCGGGCATGCAGGTCCTCCTGGCCGGCGACGACACTCCGATCCAGATGGTGCGCGTGGGCGAGGCGGCGTGGGCGACTCAGTTCCACCCCGAGATGGACCTTGAGGGTGTCAACGTGCGCATCGACCAGTACGCGGGCCGCTACTACCCGGCCGACAAGGCCGAGGCCATCCGCGCCCAGGTCGCGACCGTTGACACGGACCCCTCGCGCCTCATCCTGCGCAACTTCGTGCGCCGCTTCCAGCGCTGAGCGCCCGCGCGCTTGACGCGCGGGCGACCGGCCCATGCCCCGGCTTTAGCTGGCCGGGGGAACCAGCCCGCGCCTGCGGGCGCGCTCCTTTGCGATGAGGAGCACCACGAAGAAACAGAGGGCCACAAGACCCGCGCCCATGGCGATGCTCCATGGCGTGTTGTTGGGCTCGGGGCGGACCCCGTGGTCCGTGACGTCACCGACGATGACAACGGCGGTACATACGAGGGAACAAGCCATCACCACCCACTCGCAGGCCCGAAGTGCCCGGTGTGCGCCAGGAATGTGACGCGAATAGCCAGGGATGTAGACAGCGAGGAGCAACGCAGCGTCGGCGAGCCCGTAGTCGTTTAGGCGGTTGTCCTTCCCGAAGAAGGTTCCGCCGATTGAGTAGATGACCGTGCCGATCAACAGTGCTAAGAAGAAGTAGCGGAGGACCTTGTCGACCCGCGAAAGCCCTGCGGTGTTGCCGATAAGGTTCTGCTCGATGGTGGACATAGCGATCACGACCTTGTGAACCAGAGATAGCGACCATCGCTATACCCTCATTGTCCACGCAGGGGGGGCGCTGTCAAGGTCTTTCGGCACACATTTTTGCTTACCGGGCCGCCTTGCTGGCGGCCTCCGCGGTCGCCACCGCCTCAAGGAGCCTGCGCACCGATGTTACGCGGGATGCGCGCCCCTGCCGCAGTTGATCCGCATCCTCAGCCCCGGCCTCGTCGAGGGCGAAAGGACCGGTGGCACGCGCGTAAGCGTCAAGCGCGCACGAGGGCTCCTCCTCGTCGTGCGAGCATAGCGGCAGGCACCAGGCGGCGGCCTCAGCGACGTCCGGGAAGACGCCGAGCACGTCGGCGACACTCACGTGCCCCAGGCCGAAGGAGCGCACGCCGGGCGTATCCACGATCCAGCCGCCCTCAGCCAACTCGAAGGCCTCTGAGGAGGTCGACGTGTGGCGCCCGCGCCCCGTGACCTCGTTGACGTGCCCCGTCGCGCGGCCCGCGCCCGGTACCAGGAGGTTGATGAGCGTGGACTTTCCGACCCCCGAATGCCCCACCAGCACCGACCAGTGGCCGGTCAGGAGGTCCCGCAGCTTCGCGACGCCCGGGTCGGCCTCCCCGGCCTCGGCGCTCGTGAGCACCACGCGCACGTCGAAGTCCTGGTAGGCGGCGATCAGCTCGTCCGCACTGGCCAGGTCCGCCTTCGTCAGCACGAGGATGGGGGACAGGCCCGCCTCGTAGGCGGCGACCAGGCAGCGGTCGATCATGCCGGTGCGCGGCGGCGGATCCGCCAGCGCCACGACGATGCACATCGTGTCCGCGTTCGCGACGATTGCCTTCTCGCCGCGCTGATCCGGCGCATCCTCGAGGGAACGGCGCAGCACCGAGGAGCGTTCTTCGACGGCGACGATGCGCGCGAGCGTGTCGGGGCGCCCGGACAGGTCGCCGGTGAGGCGCACGCGGTCGCCCATGATGACGGAGCCGCGGCCCAGCTCGCGGGCGCGCACGGCGACCACGCGGGTCCCGTCCGCCTCCAGGCTCACCTGGTAGCGCCCCCGGTCAATGCCGATGACGCGCCCCAGCGGCTTGGAGGACCAGTCGGGCCGGTCCTTCGTGCG
>JAHYYD010000131.1:0-2761 GCA_019425105.1 Actinomycetota bacterium | reverse complement strand
TGCCGATGACGCGCCCCAGCGGCTTGGAGGACCAGTCGGGCCGGTCCTTCGTGCGGGGGCGCGAGCCCTTGCCGGCGCGCACGCGCACGCGCGGATCGTCGGTTCCAGTGTCGCGGCGGGCCATCACTCCTCCTCCTTGATCGGCGAGGCCGGGGCGGCCGGGGTGCTGTCCTGACCGTGAGCGCTCACTAAGGAGGCCCACATGGCCTCGAAGGTCGGCATCGTCTTCGAGGTGCAGGCGATGTCGTCGACCGTGATGCCGGGCGTGACGAGGCCCAGGATCGCGCCGAAGGTTGCCATGCGGTGATCCGCGTAGGAGCGAATCTGCGCGGCGTGGAGAGGGCGCGGCGTGATAATCAGGCCGTCCTCGGTCTCTTCGGCCTGCCCGCCCGCGCGGTTGATCTCGGCGACCAGCGCCGCCAGGCGGTCGGTCTCGTGTCCGCGCAGGTGGGCGATGCCGCTCAGGTGCGAGGGAGTCGAGGCGTAGGCGCAGATCGCGGCCAGGGTGGGGGTGAGCTCGCCGACCTCGGCCATGGTCGCCTTGATGCCCGGGTAGTTGCCGGCGCCCGGACCCGTCAAGGTCAGGCCCTCCTCGTCCAGCGTGATGGTCGCGCCCATGTGTCCCAGCAGCGCGCGCCAGGCGTCGCCCGCCTGCGTCGTCGCCCCCGGCCACGCCGGGATGCGCACGCGTCCACCCGTCACCATCGCCGCGGCCAGGAAGGGGCCCGCGTTGGACAGGTCGGGCTCGACGGTGATCTCGCCGCCGCGGGGGCGCGACGGGAAGATGTGCCAGGTGGATAGGTCGGCCCGGCCCTCGTCCACGACCTCCAGGTCGATGCCCGCACCCGCGAGGGACGCCAGTGTCATCTCCACGTGCGGCATCGACGGGACGAGCCCCGGAGCCGACACGAACAGGGGATCGCCCACGAGGGGAGAGACCAGAAGCAGCGCGGAGAGGAACTGCGAGGAGGACGAGGAGTCCACCCAGGCCTGCGCGCCCAGCGGCGTGTGGATCGGGCCCTGAATCGTGAAAGGCAGGTGCCCGCGCTCCCCGTGATAGGTGACGGTCGCGCCCATGCGCACCAGGGCGTCCAGGAGCGGGCCGAGGGGGCGCGCGTAGGCCTGCTCGTCCCCGTCGAAGATCGTCTCCTCGGGGGACAGTGCCGCCAATGGAGGCAGGAAACGCATGACGGTGCCGGCCAGGCCGCACTCGATGCGACCGCCGCGCGGCGGAAGCTCCATCGGGGTGACGCGCAGGATGCCCGCGCCCTCGTCCTCGACGCGCGCACCCATGACCTCCAGGGCAGCCGCGAAGAGGCGTGTGTCGCGCGCATCCAGGGCACCCCGAATGATGGAGGGGGAGTCGGCGACGGCCGCCAGGTAGAGGGCGCGCGCCGTGATCGACTTAGACCCCGGCACCTCGACCGTGGCATCCACGGGAGAGGCGGCCAGGGGAGCGAGCCAGGGCGCGCTCACGAAGCGGTGCCGCTCAGACGCTCCACGATGGCGGCCTCGGCCGCAGCGATTGCGCGGCGCTGATCGCGGCGCATCGCATGGGCGACGAGGGCCGAGGGCTGACCGACACGATCCGTCGACGCGAGGAGGACGCCGGCGGCCAGGCCCGCCTTATTCAGCGTGCGGTAGCGACGGCGCTTGATCTGCTCCTTGGACAGGCCTCGCGTCGTGCCTGGCAGGGGAGCGTTCACGAGGGCCATGGGCGCGCCGATCGCGGCCAGGGTCAGGGCGGCCACGCGGGGCTTGCGACCCAGCGCAAAGCGCAGGCCGGCGACGACCGTCACCGCGCCCGTCACGCGGGTCGCGACGGCCAGCTGCTGATCCGTCAGCGGCTCCAGGCCGACCGCGTCGGTCGCCTTGTCGATGAGGGGACGAACGCCCGCGGCGCGCTCCACATGGAAACGCGGATGCATGAGGGCATCAACCCCGTCGGCGATGAACGGGGCGGCGAGCAGGGGACGGGCAACAACGCGCAGCAGATTCATACCCCTATTGTTCGACACCTTTGCCCCCGGGGGAAGCCGAACGGCCCGGCCACTCCCAAACAACAGGGTGAAAGTGGTGCAACGCACAATTGTTGGGGGTTGTGGAATAAAGAGGGGCGTGAGGCGTTGCCCTCAGTATGACCACCCATCGCCCACTCCCAGTCGCGCCGCACGACCGCGCGACTACGCTGGGAGACGATGGATACGACAACCCCCTCACCGACGCTCCGGGCACCCGAGCTCGCCCCGGCCTCGTCCGCCACGGATGGTGCTGCGCTCGAGGCCCGCTTCATGGACGAAGCGATGCCCCTCATGAACCAACTCTTCGGCGCGGCCCTGGGTATGACCCGCAACCGAGCCGACGCCGAGGATCTGGTTCAGGAGACGTACCTGAAGGCCTACCAGAAGTTCCACCAGTACAAGCCCGGCACCAACATCAAAGCCTGGCTGTATCGAATCCTGACGAACACCTACATCACCGGGTACCGCAAGGAACAGCGTTCGCCCAAGCGCGCCTCCAGCGACACCGTCGAGGACTGGCAGCTCGCCGACGCCGCCTCCCACGCGGAGGTCGGTCTCAAATCCGCCGAAGTCGAAGCCCTCGAGGCGCTGCCCTCCACGCAGCTGCGCGAGGCCCTCGATTCGCTCTCAGAGGAACACCGGATGGTTGTCCTCATGGCTGACGTTGAAGGTATGAGCTACAAGGAAATCGCCGAAGAACTAGGAGTTCCCATGGGGACCGTCATGAGCCGACTGAACCG
>JAHYYD010000130.1 GCA_019425105.1 Actinomycetota bacterium | reverse complement strand
AGCATGGGGCCGCGCCAGATGACGGCCTGGCCGTCGGGCACGAACATGCCGATCGAAATGACCTTAACGCCGCCGGCGCCCACGGGCGGGATCATCATGCCGTCGATGACCTGCGGGTCGTGGTCCACGCCGAGCATACGAGGAATCGAGAAGCCGTAGATGTCCGCGTCCATGACGCCGACCTTGAGGCCCTGCGCGGCCAGCGCGGCGGCCAGGTTCGCGGTCATGGAAGACTTGCCGACGCCGCCCTTACCGGAGGTGACGGCGATGACGCGCGTGAGGGAGTCGGGGCGAGAGAAGGGGATCTCGCGCTCGGGACGACCGCCGTTGAGCTTCTCTCGCAGCGCCTTCTTCTGGGCCTCGTCCATGACGCCCATCTCGACGGAGACGTTCTCGACGCCGTCAATGGCGCTCACGCGCTCGGTGACGTCCTTGGTGATCTGGGTGCGCAGGGGGCATCCGGCGGTGGTGAGCAGGACCTTGACGGCGACGGAGGAGCCGTCGATCGTGACCAGGTCGGGGGTCACCATGTTGAGGTCGGTGATGGGGCGGCGGATCTCGGGGTCGATGACCTGGCCGAGAGCCTCCATGACGGAATCAAGCGTGACTGGCATGGACTCCACTCTACTGGCCGGTGTGCCCATCTTCTAGGGGACGAAGGGCTTCGTCTGACTCGTGATCGCTCTCTGTCTCATCCTCATGCGCCGAGGCGTTGGCAGCGTCCGCGGCGATCTCGGCACGCAGGTCCTCGAGCATGTCGCGCAGTTCGGAGCGCACGAAGTCGCGTGTCGCGACGTCCTGGAGTGCCAGGCGCAGGCCTGCGATCTCGCGGGCGAGGTACTCGGTGTCAGCGAGGTTACGCTCGGCGCGAATGCGGTCCTGCTCGGCTACGACGCGGTCGCGGGCATCCTGACGGTTCTGCGCGAGCATAATCAGCGGGGCCGAGTACGAGGCCTGGGTCGAGAACGCGAGGTTCAACAGGATGAAGGGGTAGGGGTCCCAGGCGGCCTTCTCGCTAATTCCCGCGAGGATAAGGTTCGCGCTGATCCAGGCGACGACGAAGATCGTCATGTACAGGACGAACTTCGGCGACCCCATGAAACGTGCGGTGGCCTCGGCGAAGCGGCCGAAACCGTCGCCGCTGCCCGACGAGCGGCGGAAGAACCACTGACGCTTGTCGATCGGGTTATCCAGGCGATCAGCCATCGATGCTCCTTGCCATCATGCGGTCGGTTACGTCGTCGTCGAAGTCTCGCCAGTCCTCGGGCAGCAGCTCGTCGAGGACGTCATCGACCGAGACGGCGCCGTGCAGGTGCCCGTCCTCATCGACGACGGGCAGGACGGTCAGGTTGTAGGTTGCGAGCAGACGCGTCACGGTCGCGATGTGCGCGTTGGGGTCCACGGACTCGATGTCGCGGTCCAGGATCGTCCCCAGGAGCGTCTGTGGGGGCTCGCGCAGCGCGCGCTGGATGTGGACCATGCCCAGGTACTGGCCGGTCGGCGTCTCCTGGGGCGGGCGTGCGATGAAGGCGACGGTCGCGATCGAGGCCGGGATGTCCTCGCGTCGCACGGCTGCGAGCATCTGCGCGACGGTCGCGTTGGGACCGAAAATGACGGGCTCGGTGGTCATGAGCGAACCCGCTGTCGACTCGTCGTAGGTCATGAGTCGACGCACGTCCTCGGCCTCTTCGGGCTCCATGAGGGCCAGCAGGGACTGCGCTTGTGCCTCCGGCAGCTCCGCGACGAGGTCCGCCGCGTCGTCGGGCTGCATGACGTCCAGAACGTCGGCGGCTCGGGCGGCTTCCAGCGCGGAGACGATCGCGATACGGTCGTCGTTGCCCAGCTCCTCGAGCACGTCTGCCAGACGGGCATCCGTCAGCTGCATGGCGACTGCCATCTTGCGGTCCTGGGGGAGCGTGTGCATGAAGTCCGCCAGGTCCGCGGGGCGCATGTCCTCCGTGTACTGCACGAGCGCGGTCGCCGCCTGGTTGGAGTCGGTCTTGAGCAGGCCGGACACTTCGGACACGTCCACCGTGAGGGTCTCGCCGCTGCGCGTGAAACCGAGGGAGGACGTGCGCACGCGCTGGACGTGCAGCGTGGAGATCACCCAGTCCTTCGGACGGCGCTGACGCATCGCGACGTCGAGGATACGCACCTGCCCCGAGCCGTCGTTCATCGTGACGACGCGGTCGAAGAGCTCGGAGAGGATGAGCGTCTCGATGGGACGCTGCGTGAACGAACGGATGTTGAGCAGGCCCGTCGTAATGACTGACCCGGACTCGATCGAGGTCACGCGGGTCAGCGGCAGGAAGACGCGTTTACGCGGGCCGACCTCGACGACGAAGCCGATGACGTTGGCTTCAGATTTCAGCCGAAAGATGACAACGACATCGTGAATCTTGCCGACCTGATCGCCCAGAGGGTCGAAAACACCGGTGCCAGCAAGCTTTCCGATGTACACGCGGCGGCCCTTGGTGCCAACCTCAATAGATGCAATGCTCACATAATCATCTTAGGCTGTTGACAAAGAAAGAGTAACGACGAGCCGGTCGCTGCATGAACAATGCGTTCCATGCCACCGAGGCCGTGACGAAGGAGAGAGTATGGCTGTCGTGATGGACCCGCAGATGCCCACGGGCACGGAGGTGGCTTCCTACCAGACCTACGCCCAGGCGCGTGCGGCCGTTGATTTCCTGTCGGACAGCGGATTTGACGTCTCTTCGATCACGATTGTGGGAACGGACCTGCACCTCGTGGAGCGGGTGACGGGACGCCTGACGATCGCCCGCGCGTCGATTTCTGGCGCGTCGAGCGGCGCGCTGTGGGGCGCCCTCGCCGGCATGTTCATGTCCGCAGGTCAGAATGCTGGCGGTACGGGAGCGTGGGTTGTGGGCGGCATCCTCGTCGGCGCGCTGACGGGCATGGCCCTGTCCGCTCTGGCCTTCATTATCCGAGGACGTAGCCGAGACCTGGTCTCCTCTCAGCAGGTTGTCGCCCTGCGTTACGCGGTCCTCGCGTCGGCCGATATCGACCGCGCGTACCAGCTTCTGCAGCGCACCCCCGGCAACCGTGCGCGCGTCGTGCGCCAGCGCACGGAGGAGCAGCGTCAGAAGAAGGATTCCGTCGGTTTCTTCCCCGACGGTCGCCCCCGCTTCGGCGCGGCGACCAAGGATGGGGAGGTGCCCGGGGGCTCGCCCGACACCGATGCGCACGAGGCCGTGGCCACGCCTTCCGCGCCCGAGTCGCCAGCGCCCGCGGTGACCACCCCCGAGAGCGCGCCCGCCGAACACGAGGACGCCCCGGCCTCGTCCCGAGAGGACCAGACCGAGGCGTAACCTCAGCCCCTGAGCGCGTGGTTCAGCTGCCCTGAACCGAGGCGATCCACTCCTCCACGTCCGCGATCGTACGCGGGATGTCCTCGGAGATACGCGTGACGGTGCCGTCGGCGTTCACCACGACGTCGTCCTCGATACGCACGCCGATGCCCCGGTACTCCTCGGGGATCAGCAGGTCGTCGGCGCGGAAGTACAGGCCCGGCTCGATCGTGAAGACCATGCCCGGCTCGAGCAGCGCGCCCTGGTAGAGCTCGGCGCGAGCCTTCGCGCAGTCGTGCACGTCCAGGCCGAGGTGATGGCTGGTGCCGTGCGGCATCCAGCGGCGGTGCTGCTGGCCGGTGGTGGCCAGGGACTCTTCCGGGGTGACGGGCAGGATGCCCCACTCATGCAGGCGGGCGGCGATGACTCTCATGGCCGCGTCGTGCACGTCCTTGAAACGGCAGCCCGGCTCGTTTGCTCGCGCTAGGGCAGCCTCGCAGGCGTCGAGGACAGCCTGGTAGACGCGCGCCTGCACCTCGGTGAAACGGCCGTTGACGGGCAGGGTACGCGTGATGTCGGCCGTGTAGAGGGAGTCGACCTCGACGCCGGCGTCAACGAGCACGAGGTCCCCGTCGCGTACCTCGCCGTCGTTGTCGATCCAGTGCAGGGTGTTCGCGTGGTTACCGGACGCCGCAATGGTCTCATAGCCCAGGCCATTGCCCTCTTCGCGGGCGTTGGCAGCGAAAGCGCCCTCGATGACGCGCTCGCCACGGCGATGCCCCACGGCGCGCGGCAGGACGCGGATGATGTCCTCGAAGCCGGCCTTGGTGACCTCGACCGCGCGGATCATCTCCTCGAGTTCGAAGGCGTCCTTGATGAGGCGGATCTCCGAGAGATGTTCTTCGAGGGCCTCGTCCTCCTTGCGCGCATCCTCTCCCGCGGGCAGCGAAGCCTGCGTGCGCACCTCGTTCACCATCGCCTCGACGCATCCATCGACGCCGCGCACGATGCGCAGCTGCACGGTCCCGGCGTCCTTTGCCAGCACGTCGCGCAGTGTGTCGATGTGGCGGGTCTCCAGGCCGGTCTGTGCGCTGACCTCTTCGAGCGAGGGGCGCGCGCCCACCCAGAATTCGCCGTAGCGCGGATCGGCGTAGAACTCCTTGGAGGAACGCGAGGCGCGGGGCTTAAAGAAGAGTAGGGGAGTGTGCGTGCCATCCTCGTTCGGCTCCAGCACCAGGACGGTGTCCGGCTCCTTCTCGCCGCCCAGGCCCGACAGGTGCGCGAAGGCGGAGTGCGCGCGGAAACGGTAGTCGCAGTCGTTCGAGCGGACCTTGTAGGGCCCCGCGGGCACGACGAGGCGCTCGCCCGGGAAGGGGGCACCGGCCTTGAGGGCGCGGTCGGACAGGAAGTCGGCGACGCGCTCGCGCTCGGGCAGCTCGGAGGGGCGAGGCCCCCACCCGGTGCCAATGAAGTCGCGGAAGGCAGAGGACTGAGGCTGGCGGGATCGGTTTTGGCCGCGGTCGGCCATGGACTGGGACGCTTCTTCACTCATGGTCACTATTCTACGGCCGCTTCGTCCCGGGGGAGGACCCGATGGTCATGACAAACCCCGGCCTCGTTCCCAGGTCGCGCGGTGGGCGCTGGGACGAGGCCGGGGCAGGTCAGGTAGGAGAGGATCAGTCCTGGAGGGTGAGCTCTCCCGCGATGGACAGGTCCATCCAACGCTTGAAGTCCGCGCCGCGCTTGCCCTGCGAGAGCAGGAAGACGGTCTTGGCGTAGAGGGCCTCGAGCGTCATGTCATGCGCGCCGATCGCGCCCAGCTGCGCGAGGGCGTTGCCGGCCTCGTAGTGGCCGAGCATGACCTCGGACTGGTAGCACTGGGAGGCGACGATGATCGGCACATCCGCGTTGGCGAGCTCGGTCAGGACATCCACCAGGCCCGGCTCGGACGCGGGGATGTTACCCACGCCGAAGGTACGCAGGATGACCGCGTCCGGGTGGGGCGTCGTCATCGCGCGCAGGCGCGCGGCGCTCATGCCGGGAACCACGTCGATGACGGCGACATCCTGGCGCTTGTACGGGCTGGGATCGGTCCAGCCGGTACCCGGAAGGGGAGCGCCGTACCAGCGCCACGGGGCGCCCGTGCGCGCCATCGGGGACACGGAAGGTGACTCGAAGCCGCGGAAGGCCCACGACGAGGTCTTCGTGGCGCGGTTGCCCGCCAGGAGCTTGTGGCCAAAGAACAGCATGACCCCGCGAGCGTGGCGTGAAATCGCCGCACGCAGCGCGCCCGTGACGTTCGCCGACGCGTCCGAGCCGACGACGCCGAGCGGGTACTGGGAGCCGGTCAGGACGACAGGCTTGCCCATGCTTGCCAGCGCGTAGGACAGGGCCGCGGCCGAGTAAGCCATCGTGTCCGTGCCGTGCAGGACCAAGAAGGCGTCTGCTTCGTCGGCGTGCGCGTTAATGTCGTCGATGATGGCCTGCCAGTCCTCGGGGGTGGCCTCCGAGGAGTCGATGAGCGGGTCCAACGTCGACATGGAAATGTTCGACGCCAGCTCGATGCCCTCCAGCTGGGATCCAAACCAACCCTGCAGGTCAGCGCCGGGGCGCAGCCCCTCGGGGGAATCGACCATGCCGATGGTTCCACCGGCATACGTGACGTGAAGACGCACGGTGAGTCCTTTCGATCAGTCGCCCGACACCAGGGTCTCGTCACCCTGGAGCGAGGCGGCGGCCTCGTCGGTCAGGTTGCCGACGCGCCCGCGCACGAAGTACCAGCCCGCGACCATGAGGACGACGACGACTGCAAACAGTGCGAGGGTCCAGCGGCCCGACTCGGAGGTCACGTTCGAGGCCACGACGACAGTGAAGAACAGGAGCGCCAGGTAGTTGGTGTAGGGGGCGCCGGGCATACGGAACGAGGGACGCTCTGCCTCACCGCGCTTGACCTTGCGCAGGAACGCCAGGTGCGAGATGAGGATCATCGCCCAGG
>JAHYYD010000013.1 GCA_019425105.1 Actinomycetota bacterium | reverse complement strand
CCTCAGGCGCCGACCATCTCCATGATCAGCTCGCGCACGCGGGCGGCGTCAGCCTGCCCGCGGGTGGCCTTCATGACCGCGCCGACAAGGGCGCCGGCCGCCTGGACCTTGCCGCCCTTGATCTTCTCGACGATGTCGGGGTGGGCGTCCAAGGCCTCCTGGACGGCGGCCGTCAGAGCGCCGTCGTCGGAGACAACCTCGAGGCCTCGGGTCTCGACGACCTGCGTCGGGTCGCCTTCGCCCGCGAGGACCCCCTCGAGGGCCTGACGCGCCAGCTTGTCGTTGATGCGGCCAGAGTCGATGAGACCCTGGAGCTCAGCGACCTGCGCGGGGCTGACCCCGGCCTCGTCCAGGGAAACCTCGCGTTCCTTGGCGCGACGCGAGATCTCGCCCATCCACCACTTGCGGGCGGAGGCGGGATCGCAGCCAGCGGTAACCGTAGCCTCGATAAGCTCGAGGGCGCCGGCGTTGATAACGTCGCGCATCTCCATGTCCGCGTAGCCCCATTCGGAGCGCAGGCGGCGGCGCTTGGCGACGGGCAGCTCGGGCAGCGAAGCACGCAGCTCCTCCACCCACGCACGATCCGGGCGGATCGGGACCAGGTCGGGCTCGGGGAAGTAGCGGTAGTCCTCGGAATCCGACTTCTCACGACCGGACGACGTCGAGCCGTCCTCCTCGTGGTAGTGGCGGGTCTCCTGCAGGATCGTGCCGCCATCGGCCAGGATCTGGGCCTGGCGCTGCATCTCGTAGCGCACGGCCGAAGCGATGCCGCGGAAGGAGTTCACATTCTTCGTCTCGGTGCGCGTCCCCAGGGGCGACTCGGGCGTCGGGCGCAGCGACACGTTGATGTCGGCGCGCACGTTACCGCGCTCCATGCGGGCCTCCGACACGTCGAGGGCACGGAAAATGTCGCGCAGTGCCTGCACGTAGGCGGCAGCCACCTCGGGCGCACGCTCGCCAGCGCCCTCGATCGGGCGGGTCACGATCTCCACAAGCGGCACACCCGCACGGTTGTAGTCCACGAGCGAGTGATCCGCGCCCTGGATACGGCCGTCAGCGCCACCGATGTGCGTGTTCTTGCCGGCATCCTCCTCCATGTGCGCGCGCTCAATCTGCACGCGGAACATGGTGCCGTCCTCGAGCTCAACATCGACGTAGCCGTCGTGAGCGATCGGCTCGTCGGACTGAGAGGTCTGGAAGGCCTTCGTCAGGTCCGGGTAGAAGTAGTTCTTACGCGCGAAACGGCAGTACTGAGCAATCTCGCAGTTCAGGGCCAGGCCGATCTTGATGGCGTACTCGACGGCCTTGTGGTTGACGACCGGCAGGGAGCCGGGCAGACCCAGCGACACGGGGGTCACGTACGTGTTCGGGTCGCCACCAAACGCGTTGGGGGCGGCGTCGAACATCTTGGTCTTGGTACCCAGCTCGACGTGCACCTCAATGCCGAGAACCGGGTCGAAGCGGCGGGCGGCCTCGTCGTAATCCATGAGCTCAGTCATCACTTTTCCTCCCAGTTAGCTGCGGGGCACTGACCCGCGACGTCGTCGCTGAGCGCCTCCACCAGGGACGCCACCTTGTACATGACCAGGTCGCCGCGCGCGGGGGCCAGCACCTGGAAGCCGATGGGCAGGCCCTCGGAAGACACCGCGTTGGGCACATTCATGCCGGGGATACCCGCCAGGTTCGCGGGGATCGTCGCGACGTCGTAGAGGTACATAGCCAGCGGATCGGAGGTCTTCTCACCGAACTTGAAGGCCGTCTCGGGGGCCGTCGGGGACACGAGGACGTCGACCTGCTCGAACACCGCGTCGAAGTCACGCTGAATGAGCGTACGCACCTTCTGGGCGCTGCCGTAGTAGGCGTCGTAGTAGCCAGCCGAAAGCACGTGCGTGCCCAGGATGATGCGGCGCTTGACCTCGTCGCCGAAGCCTGCCTCGCGGGTGGCAGCCATGACGCGCTCGGCGGTCACGGGACCCTCGGTGGGCTCGACGCGGATGCCGTAGCGCATGCCATCGAAGCGAGCCAGGTTCGAGGAGACCTCGGCGGGCATGATCAGGTAGTAGGCGCCCAGCGAGTATTCCAGGTGCGGGCACGAGACCTCAACGATCTCAGCGCCGGCCTCGCGCAGCTTCTCGACGGTGGCGTTGAAAGCGTCGATGACGTCCTGCTGGTAGCCCTCGCCGCTCAGCTCCTTGACGACGCCGACCTTCAGGCCCTTCATGGAACCCTGTGCGGCCACGGTTTCGACGGCCTGCGTGAGCGCGGGAACCGGCTCGTTCAGGGAGGTCGAATCGTTGGGGTCGTAGCCGCCGATCAACTCGGTCAGGGCGGCCGCGTCGGCGACCGTGCGGGTGACGGGGCCGATCTGGTCCAGGGACGAGGCCATGGCCACCAGGCCGAAACGCGACACCGCGCCGTAGGTGGGCTTGGCGCCGACCGTGCCGGTCACGAACGCGGGCTGGCGGATCGAGCCGCCCGTGTCGGAACCGACGGCCAGGGGCACCATGTAGGCCGCGACAGCAGCGGCCGAACCGCCGCCGGAGCCGCCGGGGATGCGCTCGGTGTCCCAGGGGTTCTTGGTCGCACCGAAAGCGGAGTGCTCGGTGGACGAACCCATGGCGAACTCATCCATGTTGGTCTTGCCGACGATGGGCAGGCCGGCTTCCTTGATCTTGGCGGTGACGGTCGCGTCGTAGGGAGGCTCCCAGTCGCCCAGGATCTTCGAGGCGCAGGTAGTGCGCAGGCCGCGCGTCACCACGTTGTCCTTCACGGCAATCGGCACGCCCGCCAGGCGGTGCAGGGTCTCCCCCGCCGCGCGGCGCGCGTCCACGTCGGCCGCGGTCGCCAGGGCGCCCTCGCGGTCGACGGTGATGAAGGCGTTGACGCGATCATCAATGGCGTCGATGCGGTCCAGGCACACCTGGGTCAGCTCAACGGAGGTGATCTGGCCGGCGGCCAGCATGTCTGCCAGCTCCAAGGCGCTCTTCTTCAGCAGCTCGTTCATCATTCCTCCCCCAGAATCTGCGGAACCAGGAACTGGCCGTCCTGGGCGGCGGGCGCCTGAGCAAGCACCTCGTCGCGGTTCACGGTTTCGCCCACCACGTCCTCGCGCCACACGTTGGTCAGCGGAATCGGGTGGGAGGTGGCAGGCACCTCGGGGGTGGCGACCTCGGACACCTTGGAGACGGCGTCGGCGATCGCGTCGAGTTCACCCGCGAAGCGCGTAATTTCCTCGTCGGTCAATGCGATATGGGCCAGGCCCGCGACGCGGGCGACCTCGTCAGTACTAATGCGTGACATGTGTGGCATCCTACCCGTATGGCCTTTTCACAGCGACGCCAACTCACCAGGCAGACGTGGTCGATCGTCAAAAAAGCGGGCATCGCCCTGCTCGCCGCCCAGGCGGCGGCGGTCGTCACCGTTCACGCGATTGACCGCATGCGCACCGCCCGTATCCCCGGTGGCGTGCACGGTTTCCCGACCCTGCCTCCCGCCGACACGCAGATCGGCGACACCGTGGCGCGCACGTACACGGAGGGACACTCCCTGTACGAGGACATGCTGGAGGCCATCGAAGGGGCGACGCATCACATTTATTTCGAGACCTTCATTTGGCGCTCGGACAGCTGGGGCCAGCGCTTCAAGGACGCGCTGATCGCCGCCGCGCAGCGCGGTGTCGAGGTCTTCTGCATCTGGGACGGCTTCGGTGTCCTCAACCAGGATCCACGCTTCTACAAGTTCCCCGCGATACCGAACCTGCACGTGCGCCGCTTCCCGACGCTGCGCTCGGGCTTCTTCACCCTGAACATTCGCCGGACGGGCCAGGATCACCGCAAGATCCTCGTGGTCGACGGCGAGGTCGGCTTCGTCGGCGGCTACAACATCGGCGACCCATTCGCGAACGAGTGGCGCGACACCCACGTGCGCATCACGGGCGAGGCCGTGTGGGAGCTAGAGAACGGTTTCGTGGACTTCTGGAATCACTTCCGTCCCAAAACCAGCCCGGAGCTGCCTGATCAGGGTGCGCGCGCGTGGAGCGCGGACGTGACCGCGCAGTTTAATCTGCCCCACAATCTGCTCTACCCGATCCGCGGCATGTACATCGACGCGATCGAGCGGGCGACCGACCGCGTGCTCATCACGACGGCGTACTTCATCCCTGACCGCGAGGTCCTCTCCTCCCTGATCGCCGCTGCGCGCCGAGGCGTGCGCGTCCAAGTCTTGATCCCCGAGTATTCCAACCACATCCTGGCGGACTGGGTGGCGCGCCCCTACTACGGCGAGCTGCTGCGCGAAGGCGTGGAGATCTGGCTGTACCAGCACGCGATGGTCCACTCGAAGACGATGACGGTGGACGGACGCTGGTCGACGATCGGCACGGCGAATATCGATCGACTGTCGATGCGTGGCAACTACGAGGTGTGCCTGCAGTTCTTCTCGCGGCCCCTCGCGGCGCGCATGGAGGAGATTTTCGCGAACGACCTGACAACGGCCCGCCGCCTGACGATCGACGAGTGGGAGAAGCGTTCAACGCTCACCCGCGTGGGCGAAGTGCTGCTGGGCCCCTTGGAGCCCCTCGTCTGAGCGCCCCGCCCCGGCCTCGTTACAGGCCGACGGCCGCCAGGCCTCCCTCGAGGAGGTCGGCGAACTGCTGCTCGGTAATGACCGGGACGCCCAGCTCCTTGGCTTTCTTTTCCTTGGAACCCGCGCCCGGGCCGGCGACCACGAGCGAGGTCTTCTTCGAGACCGAGCCCGCCGCCTTGCCGCCGCGCGAGGTGATCGCTTCCTTGGCGCCCTCGCGGTCGTATCCGGGCATCGCGCCCGAGACGACGATCGTCAGACCAGCGAGCACGTCCGAGGTCGGCTCGGGCGCCTCGTCGGCCATGCGCACGCCCGCGCGCGCCCACGCCTCGAGCACCTCCAGGTGCCAGTCAACCGTGAACCAGTCGCGCAGGGAGCGACCGATCTCCTCGCCCACGCCCTCGACGACGGACAGCTCCTCGACCGATGCGGCGCGCAGAGCGTCCATCGAGCGGAAGGCGTCCGCGAGCGCACGGGCCGCCGTGGGGCCGACGTGGCGGATGGACAGGGCGACGAGGACGCGCGCGAGGGGCTGGCTCTTGGCCTTCTCCAGCTCGGCGAGCATCTTTTCGGTGCCCTTGGACGCGCTGGGCTCGATGGGCTCGAAGACGGTCTGTCCGCGCAGCTTGCGGGGCTTGTAGGCCTTCGTCCAGAAGTAGCGGACCTGCTTCCAGTCCCCGGTTTCCTCGCCCTTCTTCTTGACGGGCTTCCACACCATGACGTCGCGCAGATCCTCGGCGCGCAGGTCAAAGAGCGCGGCCTCCGTGCGCAGGGCTGGGGCCTGCGGGGCGGGCAGGAGCTCCTCGGCGCGGGTGATCTGCTCGCCGTGGGGCAGCTCGCGGCCGCCCTCGAGGGTGAGGACGGTGCCGTCCTCCAGGGTGACGCTGTGCCCGGCGACCAGGGCGGCCGCCACCTCGTCACGGTCGTTTTCGGGCTGGGTCATGGCGAGCGCAGACTCGTCACCGAGGCCCTCCACGTCCAGGGCGCTGCGCGCGCCGACGTGGGCGAGGCGCTCGGTGATCTGCGCGGGGCATGCGCCCTTGTTGGGGCAGCGCAGGTCGACGTCGCCTTCCTTCTCCTGCACGAGGGGTGTCCCGCAGGAGGGGCACTGCGTGGGCATCACGAAGGGGCGCTCGGAGCCGTTACGTGCGTCCTCGACGGGGGCGACGATCTCGGGGATCACGTCACCGGCCTTGCGCAGGACGACGAGGTCGCCGATGAGGACGCCCTTGCGAGCGACCTCCTGCGCGTTGTGCAGGGTCGCGCGCGCGACGTTCGAGCCCGCGACCAGCACGGATTCCATGACGCCGTACGGGGTGACGCGGCCCGTGCGCCCCACCTGCACCCGGATGTCGAGCAGGCGCGTGTGCACCTCCTCGGGCGGGAACTTGTAGGCGGCCGCCCAGCGCGGGGTGCGTGAGGTCGAGCCGAGGGAACGCTGGAGAGCCAGGTCGTTAACCTTAACGACGACGCCGTCGATCTCGTGTTCCAGATCATGGCGCTTTTCACCAAGCTCGGCAATGCGCTCTTCGATGGCCTTTCGACCCGTCAGCAGGCGCGTGTAGGGCGAGACGGGCAGGCCCCACTCGCGCAGCTGCTCGTACCAGCCCATCTGGGTGGTCGGCTCGGTGAACTCATCCCCGGCCTCGACGAAGCCGATGCCGTGGGCGACCATCGCGAGGGGTCGCTTGGCGGTTTCGGCAGGGTCCTTCTGGCGCAGGGAACCGGATGCCGCGTTGCGCGCGTTGACGAAGGTCTTTTCCCCGGCCTCGACGCGGGCTTCGTTGAAGGCAGCGAAGTCGGCGACCGGGAAGTAGACCTCACCGCGCACCTCGATTCGCGCGGGAACTGTTCCGTTCAAGGTCTGCGGGATCGAGGCGATGGTTCGCGCGTTGGCGGTGACGTCCTCGCCGACGTAGCCGTCGCCTCGGGTCGCGGCGCGCACGAGACGGCCGTTCTCGTAGAGGAGATTAATCGAAAGGCCATCGACCTTGACCTCGGTCGTCATCTCCAGGTCAGAGATGCCGGTCGCCTCGGCCATGCGGGTCTCCCACCCAGCGAGCTCCTCGAGGGAGAAGACGTCGTCGAGGGACATCATCTGGGCGAGGTGGCGCACCTCGGCGAAACCGGAGTCGACGCTGCCGCCCACGCTCATCGTGGGCGAGTCGGCACCGCGCAGCTGCGGGTAGCGCTCCTCGATCTCCTCGACCTCGCGGTACATGCGGTCGTAGTCTGCGTCCGCGAGGGTCGGCGAATCACGGTCGTAGTAGGCGGCGCGGGCCTCCTTGATGCGCTCAACGAGGTCGTTGTAGCGGTCGCGTGTCATCTCGAACGTGGAGTCAGCCATGGGATCCATTCTTGCATTCCGGGAGGCTGGCGGGCCGGTGGGCGAGGCCTCCCAACGGCGGAGGTGGTCATAGCCACACGGGTGGGTGACGGTGTTTATCCACAGGGTTTCGGGACGGCGAACAGTTATCCACAGGGCGTGTCCTGGCGCTTGAATGCGCCCACAAGCGGCGGGATCGTTGGGTCATGAAAGATTCCGGTTGTCTCGCCCGCGCTGCCCTGCGCACCGACCTGCACCTCGCGTGCGTTCAGGGACCCGACGTTGGTGTCGTGGTGGCCCCCGGCACGGTCGGTCGCGCGGGCGATATGCCCCTGTCATGCGCGAGCGTGGCGCGCACACACGCAGTTTTCACCACGCGTGAGGGCCGCGCGTTCCTCGATGCCCGGCCGGATTCCCCTCCGTTTCGGCTGCGTACCCGCGCACGCTGGTGGCGCAGTGCCCGCACCGCTCGGGGCCTGACCGCCGGGGCCCGCCTGCGCCTCGGCGACGACGTCTTCGAGGTCCGCGCGCGCCCGATGCGCTTGGCATGGCCGGGCGTCGAGCGACGAGGCCGTGGCTCCCTCTCTGGATCGTCCCTGCTCAGGGGCGCTCCCCTGGTGTCCGTCGTCATCATGCTTGGTTTCATGGGGTGGCGACTGCGAGCGGCCGCGAGCGCTCCACGGCTGTGGATCGGTATCGCCTCGCTGGTGGCGGCCGTCGCCTGCGTCACCGCGATCATTCTCTGCTGGCGTGCGCGTCGTCGGCGCAGGGGCTGGGACGGTGCCGCGCTCGCCCTGGTGCTCGCTGGGCTACCGGAATCAGGACCCGAACCGAGGCTCGTGCGGGTCAGCGTGTGGCCGGGACGGGCCACAAGCCCCCGCAAACGCGTGCTCCTTTCGACGTCGACGGATGAGCCGGGGCGCTCCATGCTCGGCATCGCGGGCCCCCATGCGACCCAGTGTGCCCTGTGGTGCGCGGGGCAGATAGCCGCGCAGGTGGGAGGTGCCCGAGTGTGGTGGAACAGCGCCTCCCCCGTCCTGCTGGGACACGCGGGCGTGGACATCCACGTGAGTGCTGGCGAGTCGTGCCCGCACTGCACACAAGGCGCGGCAGATGACAGACCGACCGTGCACATCGGGTACGCATCCTCCGTCGCACACCTGCCGTCCTGGTGCGCGCAGGTGTGTGTCACCGACGATCTGCCGGTCGCGCCTCAGTGGTGGTGGACGGTCACCCGAGCGGATGCGCGCGACGCCCTCCCCTCGCGCGTGGGATGGGATCCAGACCATGCCCGAGGATCCTCCGGCGTCCTGAGCGTGCGGATCGGGATGTCGCAGTCCGGCCCCATCGAGCTGGATCTCGTCTCGGATGGCCCGCACGCTCTCGTCGCCGGTTGCACGGGTTCCGGGAAATCGGAGGCGCTGATCGGCTGGCTTGCCTCTATCGCGCACTGCTACAGCCCCGACAGGGTGCGCTTCGTCCTCATCGACTACAAGGGCGGATCGACATTCGCCCGCCTGCAGGCTCTCCCCCACACGCACGCGCTCCTCACCGATTTGGATCCCGGTGCGACGACGAGGGCTCTGACGGGTATCGCCGCCGAGCTACAGCGCCGCGAGGAGCAATTGCGCGCACGCGGGTTCCCCGACCTGGCCACGTGGGAGCGCGCCCACGAGGGCGACCCCTCCTCGGTCCCCGAGGCCCCTGCCCGCATCATCGTCGCCATTGACGAGTTCCGTTTCCTCGCACAGGCTCATCCTTCCTCGATGGAGGTCCTGCTGCGGCTCGCCGCCCAGGGGCGCAGCCTGGGCCTCCACCTCATCGCGGCAACGCAGCGCCCGTCGGGGGCCGTGAGCGCGCAGATGCGCGCCAACATGGACATCCGCCTGTCCCTGCGCTGCGTGAGCGCCGCCGATTCGACCGACATCCTCGGGGACGCACGGGCCGCCTCGCTGCCCCGGGTTCCCGGGCGCGCAGTCCTCGACGGCGTCGGCGTCATCCAGCTGGCCTACATGGATAACGTCGCCGAGGTCGTCTCGCGCTGCGCGCTGTCGTGGCCACAGGGGGGTACGGCTCCTTTGTGGGCACCCGAGCTGCCCGAAACCCTCACGTGGGGCGAGGTTGATGCTGCGAACGGATCCGCAACCGCGCTGACACACCAGCACCCAGGCCCCACCCCGGCGAATGCGGGGGTTCTCACCCTCGGCCTCGTCGAGGGGATCGAGGAGCATTCCCCCTTCGTGTGGGACGGCGGAAGCATCCAGATTCAGGCCAGCGCGCACGAGGCCAGCCTCTCCTCGCGGTGGGCCCTCGCCCTCGCGACGCGCATCGCGAGTCGGTGCGACTATCCCCTCCACGTGATCGGAGACGAGGGCGCTGCGGGCTGCGCGTCATTCCTGGCCTGCGACGACGTCTCCACCATCGACCTGCTGGAGGGCATCTGCGAGCACGGCCCAGCGATCCTGGCTATCACCGACGCGGCCGCACTGCGCGCCTCCCTCACCCAGGCACTGTCAGCCCCGCAGGCGGATTCCCTCTGGGCCGCGCTGCTGGGTGGGGCACGGCGAGCCGGCGTCATTATCGTCGCAGCCTACCCGGGGCGCTTCACCGCATCGAGTGCCACGATGGGCGCGTTTTCGACACGCCTCGTGCGCGCACGGGACGCGGACGAAGCACTCCATGCGGGCATCTCCCCCACCGACCTCCGCACACTCGGCCCTGGGCAGGCGCTGCTCGCACGGCCCGGAGAACGCACCCTCCTCGCATGCATACCCAGGACCGCGTGTGACCTGGAAGCTCATCCGGAACATGAGAGAAACAGCTGGCGCATCCCCAGCCCGGCCACTGTCTCGGCGCTGGTCAGAAATACGGATGCGCCGGCCCTGATCGGCCCCACGTACGAGGTGCCGACATGGGATCACCCGCTGCCCTGGATCATCATCGGCAGACAGGAGGACGCGTCCATCCTCACAGCACTCCACGCGCATCTCGGATGGGCAGAAACGCCAACAATTTCTGACGTAATTCCTCAAGGAGCATGGACTCGTATCGCCAGATGGGATGGGCACAGAGTTCTCGCGATGAATCCCACGAACAATGTCATTCGCGCGTTAATTCAACACTGCCACGCATCCCCGCTCTCCGTCCTCGCGCGACGCTGGACCCCTTCATGCGGACTGATCTGCGAGGGTGATACGCTGACAACAGTCCAACTAACCGTTGGGTCAGTTAATACCTAAGTCCCATCTTATTCGGGCTCCGTGAGCAGCCGCATAGTGACGTTGTCATTTCGCTGTTGCCTCCCCCTTGCGCGACTAAGATGACGAACGGACACTGACTAGAGAACAAGCAAAACATCCCGAGCGCATGGCAGTCGAGGAGCGAAAGACACATCATGGATTGGCGGAGTAAGGCGGCATGCCTGACAGTTGACCCGGAACTTTTCTTCCCCATCGGGAACACGGGTCCGGCCATCGCACAGGTCGCCGAGGCCAAGGCCGTATGCCGTGAGTGCGAGGTCGCGGGCATCTGCCTGCAGTGGGCTATCGATAACAACCAGGATGCCGGCGTCTGGGGCGGTATGAGCGAGGAAGAGCGCCGCGCGCTCAAGCGCCGCGCCGCGCGCGCACGCCGCGCGGGCTGCTAACAGACCACCGCCGCCCCGCGGCGCACCAACGATCAAGGCCGGAGATCCACCATGGATCCCCGGCCTCGTTCATAGGTGAAACGTTGAGCCAGCCCGCGCGGACCCCGTCAGGCGGGGTCCAGGTTCGCGTGGAGCGTCACGAGCGTGCCGCCGCCCTCACGCGGGGCCCACTCGATGGAGCCCTTGAGCTCGCCACGCACCATCTGATGGACGATCTGCGTGCCCAGGCCACTCATCGGCGTACCCGGCACGAAGCCCACGCCATTGTCTGCGACGGTCACCGTCATGGACGAGCCCAGGCGTTCGGCGCGCACCTCGATAAGGCCATCACGGTCCGCGAGGCCGTGCTCGACAGAGTTGGCGACCAGCTCGTTGAGGACGGTCGCCAGAGCCTGGGCCTGGTCGGCCTGAATGGTACCGAAGCTACCGGTCGTGATGACCTCAACGGCGTGGTCCGTCGAGGCGATCGCACCGGCCATGCGCACGATCGTGCGCGCGACCTCGTCGAAGTCCACCGACTCATCCACGTTCTGCGACAGGGCGGCGTGCACGGTCGCGATCGCCTGCACGCGACGCTCGGCCTCGGCAAGCGCCACCTTGACCGCTTCCTCGGAGGAGCGGCGCGACTGGAGTCGCAGCAGGGCGGACACGGTCTGCAGGTTGTTCTTCACGCGGTGGTGGATCTCGCGGATCGTCGCGTCCTTCGTCATCAGTTCCTGCTCGTGTCGGTGCACCTCGGACACGTCGCGCGTGAGGATGACGGCGCCCAGGCGCTTGCGCCCGTTGACCAGGGGCAGGGCGCGCATGCTGACGGTGGAGGCGCGCGCGGCGATCTCGACGCGCCAGGAGGCTCGGCCCATGACAACGACCGCCATGGATTCTTCGATGAGGGTCCCCTCGCCGATGACCTCGGTGATCTCCTGAGCGAGGACCTTGCCGGTCACGTGCGTGCGGATGCCGAGGCGGCGCAGACAGGACACAGCGTTAGGTGTCGCGTGCTGGACGCGCCCCTCCGCATCGAGCAGGAGGGCTCCGTCGAGGACGCGCGGGACACCGTGGGAGGTGACCTGCGGGGTCGAGTCGTAGGGGTATTCGCCGCGCGCCATCATCTGGCACAGGGTGTCGGCAGCCGCCACCGTCCATCCTTCAAAACCGAGGGACAGGCGCGGGCTCGACAGGTTCGCCTCGCGGGTGACGACGGCGATGATGCGCCCGTCGTGGCACACGGGCACGCATGTTTCCATCATCGAGTACGTGCCCGCCCAGCGCGCGGCCGTCGAGCGCACGACCTCCCCAGACTGCAGGGCGCGACGCAGATCGATTTCGCGGGCGGCGGGCAGGTGCAGGCCGATGATGTCGTCCACGTGGACGGTCGCGGAGGTCGCGGGGCGGCAGTGGGCGGCGGCAATGAAGCGCCCGTCGTCGGCGGGCAGCCACAAAACCAGGTCGGCGGCCGCCAGGTCAGCGAGCACCTGCCAGTCCGCGAGGAGGAGGTGCAGCCAATCGATGTCCTGCTCCGACAACGGCGTCGAAGAGGCTTCTTCAGCTAACTGCATGAGACTACGCATGCATCTACTCTAAAGGGAGTGGGGCCGCGAGGGCGGACCTTCGTTGTAAATGAGCGCCGGGACACGCTTCGGCGCTGGTTATCACGTCAGGAGAGCCATGCAATTCACGCAGTCTATTTCTTACCCCGGTACGGTCGACGAGGTCGTCGCCATGTACCTGACCCCCGACTACCTGGAGCGACGCTTCGGCCGGTTTGTCGTGGAAGGCTCGACGACCGTGTCGGTGGAGGGCCAGCGCGCGTCGTACGCGGGCACCGTGCGCCCCGAGCTGATCCCGGCGGCGGCCGCGCGCTTTGTCAAGTCCGATCTGCGCGTCACTTTCACCGAGGAGTGGACACTCAACGAGGCCGGGGCCACCTCCCGCACGTCCGTGGCCGTGGACGGCGCGCCCGTGTCCGTCGAGGCCACGTCCACGCTGACCCCAACCGATGCGGGCTCAGCCCGCGAGGTGAGCGGCAACCTGTCGGTGCGCGTGCCCCTGCTGGGCGGACGCATCGAGAAGGAGGCGGTGGCCCGCGTGAGTCGCCTGACCGACAACGAGCAGGCGAGCGCCGCGCAGTGGTTGGAGGAGCATCGCTAAAGCTTTTTCTACGCTCTACGAGGAACCCGGCCCGCCCAGCGCACGTTACTGGGCGGGCGGGGTCTTTTCGCGACACAATAGTTCCCATGAGTGATACCCCGAAGTCCCTGTACATGCAGCGCACGGGCGTGCGTCAGTACGTCGCCCGCAACCAGGACGGCGCCGAGATCCGCATCGGTCACGGCCCCGGCCTCTTCTCCCCCGGCGACCTGCTCAAGCTCGCGATCGCGGGCTGCAACGCGATGAGCTCGGATGCCCGCATGGCGGCTCGCCTGGGCGACGATTTCGAGCAGTTCGTCGGCGTCTCCGGCGACTACGACCAGCAGAATGATCGTTTCACGCACGTGGACGTCGAGCTGGTCCAGGACATGTCTGCCCTGTCCGACGAGGAGATCGAGGATCTCAAGCGTCGCGCCGATGCCGCAATCAAGCGCAACTGCACGATCGAGCACTCGGTCGTCGACCAGGCTCTGCCGGCCTCGCACACGTGGACGAACGAGCGGATCGACTGACGTGAGCGCCGTCGACCGCCAGTACGAGAACCTGCTGGCGCGCATTATGCGCGAGGGCACCCCCAAGGGTGACCGCACCGGCACGGGCACGCGTTCCCTGTTCGGGGCGCAGCTGCGCTACGACCTGTCCAAGGGCTTCCCGCTGATCACGACGAAGCGCGTACACCTCAAGTCGGTCGTCGGCGAACTCCTGTGGTTCCTCTCCGGTTCCTCGAACGTGTCCTGGCTCCAGGACAACGGGATCCGCATCTGGAACGAATGGGCGGACGAGGACGGTGAGCTGGGCCCGGTGTACGGCGTCCAGTGGCGTTCGTGGAACGCCGGGGACGGCCGCCGTATCGACCAGATCTCCCAGGTCCTCGAAACGCTCAAGACGAACCCGGATTCGCGCCGCATGGTGGTCTCCGCGTGGAACGTCGGCGACCTGCCCGAAATGGCGCTCGAGCCCTGCCACGCGTTCTTCCAGCTGTACGTGGCCGACGGCCGCCTGTCGCTGCAGCTCTACCAGCGCAGCGCGGACATGTTCCTGGGCGTGCCCTTCAACATCGCGTCCTACTCGCTGCTCACCCACATGTTCGCCCAGCAGGCGGGCCTTGAGGTCGGCGACTTCATTTGGACGGGCGGGGACTGCCACATCTACTCCAACCACACGGAGCAGGTGACCGAGCAGCTGAGCCGCGAGCCGTACCCGTTCCCGCGCCTGGAGCTCGGACACGCTCCGTCGATGTTCGAGTACTCCTTCGATGACATTTCGGTGACGGACTACCAGCATCACCCCACGATCAAGGCTCCGGTCGCCGTATGACGAAACTCGCCGCGATTTGGGCGCAGGATAGCAACGGGATCATCGGGACGGGCACTGCCATGTCCTGGCATGTTCCCGCGGATTTCCGTCATTTTAAGGAGTCCACGATGGGCTGCCCGATCATCATGGGCCGCCGCTCGTGGGAGGCCCTGGGTCGCGCCCTGCCGGGCCGCACGAACATCGTCATCACCCGCACGCCCGGGTACGAGGCTGAGGGTGCACTCGTCGTCTCCTCCGTCGATGAGGCGCTCCAGATCGCGCGCGAGGAAACGGCGCGCACGGACGCCCCCTACATCTGGATCACGGGTGGGGCGCAGCTCTATGCGCAGACTCTCCCGCTCTTGGACGAGGCCGTGGTCACCGACCTCGATCTGGACGTGGCCGCGAGCGCGCCCGAGGGTTCGACGTTCGTGTACGCGCCGCCGCTGGATCCGGCGCTGTGGCGCAGGGACGAGGAACGCAGCGACGCCGAGTGGCGTGAGCGCTCAGGCGACGGACGCTGGAAGGTGAGCACCTGGGTGCAGCGCTAAGCGTTTTCCCGTTTCGATACCTGTCCGGCAAGGCCCCGCGCATCGCGCGGGGCCTTCGTCGTAGGATGCACTGTGCCCTCATCACCCTTGCTGACGAATCCGACGCTGCGCGCGCTCGTGGCGATCGCGCTGTTTACGTACACGGCTCAGAACATGCTCAACGTGTCGATCGCTCCCCTGTCGCGCGCTCTGAACCTGCCCGAGTGGATCGTGGGCGCGGCTGTTTCCTTGGCGGCCGCCGCGGTGACGGCGCTCAGCCAGTTCTGGGGACGCCGTTCGATCGCGTGGGGGCGCAGGCGCGTCATCCTGTTGGCGCTCTTATTGGCACTCACGGCGGGCACGCTCTTCTCGGCGGCCGTGTGGGCGCGGGCTGCCGGTTACATCGGCGCTTTCCTCGCGGCGGGTGCCATCATGGCTGCGCGCGGTCCCTTCTTCGGTGCGGCCGTCGCGGCGATCCCGCCGACGGGCCAGGCCCTCGTCGCCGAGGTGACCCCCGACGAGGCCTCGCGCGTGCGCGGCACGTCCGCGTTCTCCGGCGCGATCAACCTGTCCGTCATGGTTGGCTCCCTCGTCTCGTCGGCGCTGGGTGCCTGGTGGATTTTCGGCCCCGTGCACGCCACGCCGATTTTCGTCCTCATCGCGCTGGCCATCGCCCTCATCTGGCTGCCCCGCGACGGAGCATCCACCGGCCCGAGGAGTTGCCTGCCCCGCCTGACCGGTGAGGACGCGGAACCCGAGCAGGCGGCCCCGGCCTCGTCGAATGAGCCCGCGGAGGATAACGCGAGCGGTGCGAAGGGCACCGCCGAACTGCCCCCGCGCGTGCGGTGGACCGACCGACGCATCGCCCCGTGGATCGCCTCGGTGTTCGGTATCTACTTCGCGAACGGCGTCGTTCAGATCACGATGGGATTCCTCGTCCAGGACCGCGGCGGACTCGACCCCGCGCCCGCAGTCTCGGTCACCGCGCTCATGCTGCTGGCCAACGCTGCCGGAGCGATGCTCATGCAGCTGATCGTCGTGCCTCGCCTGGGATGGAGCCCGCGCACGCTGCTGCGCACGGGCATGACGCTCGCCCTCGTGGCTCTCGCATGCCTGACGATCGCACCGTCGCTGTGGGCGCTGGCTGCCTCGACGTTCGCGATGGGCGTCGCGTCGGGCATGGCGTCTCCCGGGTACTCGGCGGGTGCCTCCCTGGCTGTGAGCGCGCGCGAGCAGGGCGGCATCGCCGGCGTCATCAACGCGACCGGCGCGATCACCTGGATCGTCGCCCCCGTGAGCGCCACCGCCCTGTACGGGTGGATGCCCCTGTCGCCCTTCGCGCTGGCGCTCTCACTCGTCGCGCTGTCGTGCGCGTGCGCCTGGTGGCTGCTGCACCGAACACGCAGCGCGGATCGTACGCTGAGCTAGGAAGCGACTAGGACGAGTGCCCCACGCCTCAGTGCGCGTACGGCGCTATCCTAGAAGGGTACGTAAGCCCTACGCGAAGGAGCCACCTGTGGCACAAGAAACCCGTACCGAAACCGACTCGATGGGAGCCGTTGAGGTCCCCGCGAACCGTTACTGGGGCGCTCAGACCGAGCGTTCGCTGCACAACTTCGACATTGGACGCAACACCTTCGTGTGGGGTCGCCCGATGGTGCGCGCCCTTGGCATCCTGAAGAAGTCCGCGGCCCTGGCCAACGCCGAGCTGGGCGAGCTGCCCGCCGACATCGCCGGCTACATCGCGCAGGCCGCCGACGAGGTCATCTCCGGCAAGCTTGACGACAACTTCCCGCTGGTCGTCTTCCAGACCGGTTCGGGCACGCAGTCGAACATGAACGCCAACGAGGTCATCTCCAACCGCGCCATCGAGCTCGCGGGCGGCACCATGGGCACCAAGTCCCCCGTGCACCCCAACGACCACGTGAACCGCGGCCAGTCCTCCAACGACACGTTCCCCACCGCCATGCACATCGCGGTCGTCTCCGAGCTGCACGACATGTACCCGCGCGTGCGCCAGCTGCGTGACACCCTGGACAAGAAGGCCAAGGAGTTCGACGACGTCATCATGGTGGGCCGCACCCACCTGCAGGACGCGACCCCGATCCGCCTGGGCCAGGTCATCTCCGGCTGGGTTGCTCAGATTGACTTCGCCCTCGACGGCATCGAGTACGCCGACACGCGTGCGCGCGAGCTGGCCATCGGCGGCACCGCCGTGGGCACCGGCCTGAACGCTCACCCGAAGTTCGGCGAGCTCACCGCCAAGAAGATCTCCGAGGAGACGGGCATCGAGTTCAAGCAGGCCGACAACCTGTTCGCTGCCCTGGGCGCGCACGACGCGCTGGTGCTGGTCTCGGGCGCGCTGCGCGTCCTGGCCGACGCCCTCATGAAGATCGCAAACGACGTGCGCTGGTACGCCTCCGGTCCGCGTAACGGCATCGGCGAGCTGATCATCCCCGAGAACGAGCCGGGCTCGTCCATCATGCCGGGCAAGGTCAACCCGACCCAGTGCGAGGCCATGACGATGGTCGCCACCCAGGTGTTCGGCAACGACGCGACGGTCGGCTTCGCCGGCTCGCAGGGCAACTTCCAGCTCAACGTCTTCAAGCCCGTCATGGCGTGGAACGTCCTGGAGTCCATCCGTCTGCTGGGCGACGCCTGCGTGTCCTTCGATACGCACTGCGCGTACGGCATCGAGCCCAACTACGAGAAGATCAAGCACAACCTGGACATCAACCTCATGCAGGTGACGGCCCTGAACCGCCACATCGGCTACGACAAGGCCTCCAAGATCGCGAAGAACGCGCATCACAAGGGCCTGTCGCTGCGCGAGTCCGCGCTCGAGCTCGGTTTCCTGACGGCCGAGGAGTTCGACGCGTGGGTCGTTCCCGCCGACATGACGCACCCCAGCGCCGCCGACGAGTGATCCGCTAGTCGCGTTCGCGACTGACGTTTCGGCCCCGGCCTCGTTCATTTTCGAGGTCGGGGCCGTTTGTGCATGCAGGTATCCGTGCGGCGGGTGGAGGTGCGTTTTATGCATGAGGTCAGCATGTCCCGGCATGACGCCAGGGTTCCTGACGATATTTCCCGCCCGCTCCCCAATTTCGCATGCAATTCCCTCTCAACTGTTTTGATTTTTGAAATCGGATCGTTGGAATGACGCGGTTTTCTAATGACACCCACGAAGCAGTGGATGGGAATTGCATGCGAAATTTCCGGGTGACCGTAGGAGCGACTGGCGCAGAAGACGACATCCCTGATCAAACGGGGAAACTCGCAGGCAAAGCCGCTATTCCACACGGAATCGTTTAGCCCTGGGCGCGCGCTTTCTTGCGCATCTTCAAGATCGTCGAGGCGATGATGGAGAGCAGGAAGATGTTGAAGAGGATCGCGCCGACGCTCGGGGATACGAGCGTGGCGACGAGGCGCCCGACGGGGGCCGTGGCCGCGGCGGAGGCGCCGACGATGAGTCCGACGCGCAGGTCGACCATGCCATGGCGCAGGTTGGTGACGGTGCCAGCGATGCCGGTGGGGATCATGACGAGGAGGGACGTGCCGCGCGCGATCAGGTCTCCCGCGCCGACGGCGAGTTCCATGCCGGGCACGATGACGGATCCGCCGCCCACGCCGACCAGGCCTGAGAGGATACCGGCGCACAGGCCCACCAGGATCAGTAGGGCGCACGAGGCCGGGGTCAGCGAGACGGCCCCCTCACGCGTGGGGACGTGGAGGTATTGGGAGACGATGACGAAGACTGTGAAGCCGATGAGGATCCAGGGAAGGGAGGGCGCGGGGAGGCGGCGCAGGAGCCACACGCCGATTTGCGAGCCGATGAGCGCGCCGACGACGATGAGCGCGCCGCCCGCCCAGGAGACCTCGCCGTGGAGAGCATAGGTGCCCGAGCCGACGGCTGCGGTGACGATGATGGCAGCGAGCGACGTTGCAGAGGCGCGGCGCTGGTCCATGCCGAGGACCGCCATGAGGGCTGGCACGATGACGAGGCCACCGCCCACTCCGAAGAGTCCGGAAAGGAATCCTGCGCCGACTCCCGTCGCGATGACGAGGAGGATGCGGCGCAGGGTGAGGGGCTGGGAGTCGGTGTGGGCCATGTCTCCACTCTAGTCCTGTGTTGAAGCGTCTTCTTTTCTGCGTCTTCACCCCGCGCGAAACCCGTGTGTACGCCCTGTTCACGGCGGTTTGGGCGGGCGTAGACTTTTGGCATCGACGAAAGGAAATGTGATGTCCAAGGTTCTGGTTGTGTCGGGGCACCCGCGCACCGGCGATGATTCGGTGGCGAATAAGACGATCCTGGAGGAGCTGGCGTCCCTGCTTCCGGACGTCGAGATTGATCATCTTGACGAGTTGTATCCCGATTACGTGTTTGACGTTGAGGCGGAGCAGAACAAGCTTGCTGCGGCCGACGTGATCGTGTTGCAGTATCCGCTGTGGTGGTATGGCTGGCCGGCGCTGCTGCAGAAGTGGATGGAGGACGTGTTTGTGCGCGGTTTTAGCCACGGGTCCACGGGGACGGCGCTGCGCGGTAAGAAGCTGGTGGTGTCGGTGACGACGGGGGCGCCAGAGGCTTACTACGCGCCGGATTCCGTCGATTTCAATGACTTGCTGACGCCCGCGAAGGCGACGTGCGCGCTGACTGGCATGGAGTTTGCGGGGAGCCTTCCGCTGTTCGGGGTGTCGTATGCGAATCGCACGGATGAGGCGGCGCGCGCCGACATGGTGGAGCGTTCGTGCGAGCACGCCAGGCGCCTCGCGGAGTTCGTCTCCGCCCTCTGAGCTGCCCCTCCGCGCCGTCAGGCGGGAGACGAAACCGTCCCCGGCCTCGTGCGTTGTACGAGGCCGGGGCAGGTTCGTCACAGTCCTCCGAGTCCGGAGAATCGTTCGACCCAGGTCCGCAGGGCGTCAAGGACGCGCGAGCGGATGGCTTCGCGGCTGCCACCGCCACCGAAGCGGCGGGCCGGCGGGAGGATCGAGGACAGGCCGGTTCCTTCGTCGGGGACGTAGCCCTCGCGCAGGGAGTCGTACGCGAAGTCTCGCGCGCCCTCGCCGAGGCGTTCGGCCTCGATGATTGCATCGAGTTCGCTGTCGCGCTTGGCGGCGATGAAGGACTCGAACTCTGTGGGGACGTCCCCGTTGAGGGAGACCCGGCGGTAGAACTCTTCGATGAGGTCGCGCTTGCCGCGCAGGGCGGGTGAAGCGGCGAGGGCACGCGTGATTTCGACGGGGATTTCCCGGTCGTCGCCATCCCCGCGCTCGCCTCGGTGGTGTTCGACGAGCATGAGGATGTAGTCGACGTTGATATCGACCTGCTTGACGAGTTCCATTTCGAAGACGAGGTCGTC
>JAHYYD010000129.1 GCA_019425105.1 Actinomycetota bacterium | reverse complement strand
GAGGGCGTCGACCTGGAGGTAGAGGCCGGGGAGCTCGTCGGCCTCATCGGACCCAACGGCGCCGGAAAGACCACGCTGATCCGCTCGATCCTCGGCTTGATTCCCTCCAGCGGGCGCGTCGAGACTGACGGCGCGATCGGGTATGTGCCGCAGCGGCACGAGTTCGCGTGGGACTTCCCGATCAGCGTGCGCGACGCCGTACTGCAGGCCGTCACCGTGCGGCGCGGGCTGCTCGGGCGCGCGCGCACTCCGCACTTCCGCGCGGTCGAGGAGGCACTGTCCCTCGTCGGCATGCGCGACCTCGCCAAGCGTCCCATCGGCGAGCTGTCCGGCGGCCAACGCCAGCGCGTCCTTGTTGCCCGGGCCCTCGCGATCCGGCCCGCCGTGCTGCTCCTCGACGAGCCCTTCACCGGCCTCGACATGCCCACGCAGGAGATGCTCATGGACCTGTTCCGCGCGCTCGCGGACGGCGGAAGGGCACTCCTCATGACCACGCACGACCTCATCGGCGCGCGCGCCGGCTGCGACCGCCTGTACCTGCTGCGGCGCACGATCGTGGCATCCGGGCGGCCCGAGGAGCTGGCGGACGCCGACCCGTGGATCCGCGCCTTCGACGTGCGACCCGACAACCCGATCCTTGACGCCCTAGGAGTGCGCGCATGAGCACCGTGATCCACGCGGCCGGACGTGCCCTCGTCCCGGCGGCGGACTTCCTGAGCCCCTACGATTTCTTCCGCGACCTGACGAATCCCGCGCTGGCCTTCCTGCCGCGCGCGCTGCTGATCGCGGTCGTCGCCGCGCTCGTGTGCGGCAGCGTCGGCGTGCACGTCGTCCTGCGCGGCATGGCGTTCATCGGCGACGCGGTCGCGCACTCCGTGTTCCCGGGCCTGGCGATCGCGTTCGTGTGCGGCGGGTCCCTGGTGCTGGGCGGCGCGCTCGCGGGCGTCGTGACCGCCGTGCTCGTGGCCTTGTTGGCGCAGAACCGGCGGCTCAAGGAGGACTCCGTCATCGGCGTGCTCTTCGTCGGCGCGTTTGCGCTGGGCGTCGCGATCATCGCGCGGGCGCCCGGGTACGCGGGGAGCCTGCAGGACTTCCTGTTTGGGTCGATCACGGGTATTCCGGCGTCGGATGTGCCCGTGGTGCTGTGTGGCGCTGCGTTGGTGCTGATCATGCTGTTCCTGGCGCACCGGCCCATCGTCGCCGTGACCCTGGACCGCGAGAGCGCGCGGGCGGCGGGCGTGCACGTGCTGCTGGCTGACTTGTCTCTGTATGTCGCCGTGGCCCTGGCTGTGGTTATTTCTGTGCAGACGATCGGCAACGTCCTCGTGCTCGCTTTGTTGGTGACCCCCGCGGCCACCGCGCGGCTCCTGTGCGACCGCCTGGGGTCCATGATGATCCTTGCTCCGCTTATTGGGGCCTCCGGGGGCCTGGTGGGTCTGTACCTGTCGTGGGCGCTGGACGTGCCCACGGGTGCCACGATCGTCCTGGTGCTGACCGCGTGCTTCGTGCTCGCGTGGGTCTTCGCGCCGAGGCACGGCCTCCTCGCGCGGACATTGCGCGAGAGGCGGGGGTGAGTCTGGGGGTGCTGTGAGCGGGCCTGTGTGTGGGCCTCTCCGAGGATCCGGCCCCGGCCTCGTAAACCAAGGAACACGCTTGTTAATGTGAACGACTGGTCATATGCTTAGCGAGGTAGCACAGTATTCCGTGGCCCACGAAATTGCGGGTCAGTTGATCAGGAGGTAGCGCGTGGTTGACGTCGGCTTCGATTCCGATAAGCACGCCCAGACGCGTGACGATATGAAACGGGGGGGGAGTCCCTGGGGGACTCATCGGAGGCGCTAGGGCGGCTCATTGACGCGCAAGACCCCTCGTACTGGTCCGACGAGGGTGGCTTCCGGGCAATGCGCACGGCGATCGTTTCGCTGATGAAGAGCGAGGATCGTCTCATTGGCAAGCAGAAGCAGCGCTTCACAAAGTTCGACGACGATGTTGAACGGGCAGCCGAGGCCTTCGAGGCCGCAGAGACGGCGAATGCTGACCAACTCGCCCAAATCCTGGATGACCTCGATCGAGGGGTAACCAGTGGGAGTGGTGGATCGACGACGTCGCCTGCGATTCCGACGCCGGTTGGAAATACCGCCCCAGCAGCGAATTCGGGTACCGACGCCAGCGCCTCGTCAAACGAACCCGTCCAAAACGCACCGTCGGCCATCTGAAAGAGGAGCACGAATCATGGTTGAGAGTCCGATGTACGAGCGCCTCATGAAGTTGGTTGCTGCAATCGAGAAAGCCTCCGCGCTGGACGCCGTGGACGACCAACACAACGCAGTCGTGTGCGGCCTGAACGAGGCCAACAACTCGACGCACCACATGCGCACAAACCAGGGCTTCACCGGGGAGACCGGAGAACAGGTCGACGCATGGACTGATAACGCGATGAAGCAGGTGCAGGCCATTAAAGAGGGGCACAACACCGCGATGGAGTACTACGTGGAGGCTCGCCGCGCCATGAAGCACGTGCGCGAGGAAGCCATGCAGCTCTCGCCCACCCTGATTGACTCGAAGCTTCAGGCGCTGGCAGACGCCGCGCATGTCGTCATTCCGGTGACGAAATACATGGGCCTAGCGGGCCTGCCCATCAACGCGGTTGCCGCGACGGGTGAAGCGTACGTCCAAGGGCTCATCACCCAGGCGAACAACCAGCGCGAAGCTTCCGCAACAGACATCCTGCAGCGTGCCAACGACACGATGCAGAGCTTGGCAGATGGGACGAATGCGCAGCGTGTGGCAATGGAGAACGGGAAAGCAGGAAATGCAGGTATTCGTGGTCCTAAAGGTCCTTCGAACGCAACTGTTCGCCGCGATATCGAGCGTGGATACCTGAACACCTCCGCTCACGAGTCGGGTGTCTATCCGGGCAATCGCGACACGGACTACGGGCGATCTGATCTGCGAGGCTCTGGTTCCGGGCTCTATCCGGCGGGGTACGACGAAGGCGGGCCGGTCAACGATCGCGTCATGTCGTCGCCGCGAATCCCGAATCGTTTCGTGACCGAGGGCGAGGAGGGGTCGCGTCTGAACCCGATTTCCGACCCGCAGGACCTCATGGGCGTCGATCTGCTGCACACGCGAGTGAACGGGGACTGGCATCGCAACGGCGTCATTGGTGGCTACACGCCGGCGCCCCCGGTCGACCGTTACCACCCGCTGTGGAACGTCAACGGTGGCCCGGGCAACGAATCAGCGCTCGCTGCTCGCCTCAGCGGTGCTGGCGTGCTGGGCGCGGGAGCGCTGGGCATGCGCGGTGCCGCCCGCATGGCAGGAGGCCTCGGCTCGTCGGCGGGTGCTCTTGGACGCGGTGCAGCGGGTGCCCTCGGACGAGGAGGAATGGCTGGCAACGTGAGTGGCATGTCCGCGCTGCGCGCGGGATCCTACTCCGGTCCGGGCTACGGGACCTACAAGGCTCCCTCTGGCACCGGAGGACTCTCTGGTATCGTCGGAGCCGATGGCTCCCGCGGGGCGGGTGCCGGTGCTGGTGCCGCTGGCTCCGGGAAAGCCGGAACTCAGGGAACTAGTGGCTTCATGGGCGGCGGTGCTGGTGCGGGCGCTGGCCAGGGCAAGGGCGATGAGAAGGCGAAGCGTCGCAAGTACACGCCTTTCCGCGTGGAGGACGAGGATGAGTTGCCGGAAGGATACGTGAATCCGATGTCGCAGACATACGGGACGGAGAAGGACATCACACCCGCTCCGATTCGAGACGATGGGTGGGATCCGCGCCAATGGTGAGGCCGCAGAAGAAGCGCCGAGCGCGCGTGAGGAACAGCGTCGCCGTGGCTGCCGTGGGCGCGCTCGCGGCGGGCATCGTATCGATTCCCGCTGCCCCCGCGCACGCAGCCGACACGATCACCGCGGCCGACCAGGCGTACTTCGCGTACTACGGACTGGATCGTGCGCGCGCGAAGGGCTACACGGGCGGAGGTGTCACCATCGCGATGATTGATGGAAAGGTGGATACGTCCGTCCCCGAGCTCGCTGGTGCGGATATCACGGTAAGAATTCCGTGCACGATCAATTCAACACCGGTGGTGGAAAACCACGGCACGGGTGTTGCATCAATCCTCGTATCCTCGGCTTACGGTATTGCACCAAATGCAACGCTCCTTGCCTATCAAATGAATCTTGGGGCAAATGGTGATACACCCGGACAAGATTGCCTTGATTCTGGCAATGCCATGCGGTCGGAAGGCGTCTGGTTATTCAATCAGGCGATGAATGATGGTGCCCAGATCATCAACCTGTCTGCTTCCAGCGAGGATGGTAGTGACCCGATGAAATGGACTGTTGCTCGCGCGATGTCGAGCGGAGTGATTATCGTCGCGGCTGCTGGAAATGACAGCAATAATAATGATGCTCTGTCGATGTCAAAATGGTCGGGCGTTGTCGGTGTGACGGCGATCAGTACCGACGGGGCTCGGCAGGACTACTCCTCGTGGGGTCAGGGCGTGGTGACGACATCGATTGGCGGGCCCGTCATGTTTCGTAATTTGCAAACGGGTGCGAGTGATTCTGTCTTTGGAACGTCGGTTGCCTCGCCTATTGTGGCGGGCTTTCTGGCGTTGGCGAAGCAGCGGTGGCCTGAGGCGACCAGCAATCAGTTGCTGCAGCTGCTGGTGAAGACGGGCTTGAATCCTGATCATGGGTGGAACAAGTACACCGGGTTTGGTGGCATTGATCCGGGCGCGATGTTGAATACGGATCCGTCACAGTTCCCCGATGAGAATCCGTTGGCGCAGAAGCAGGGTGGGTCGAGTCCGACGCCGGAGGAGGTCCAGCAGTACGCGGATGGCGTCGTAGATCCCACGGAGATTGTGAACGATAGTTCGTACACGTATCGCGGCCTCGACGAGTCGAAGCTGACGGATGGCCTGAACGTCTACCCGACACACCTGGGCACGAGCCCGCGGTACCACCGCAAGTGAGGCGCGCGTGGCCTGGCGCGCGTGGCCTGGCGCGCATCCTGGCGATTGTTTCACGTGAAACATTGACGGGGTAAGAGCGGAGGCGGCGGTATTGTGCTGCGTAGCGAGCTTCGGTTCCGACCGCGTACTTCCTGAAGTCCCTCTATGACGCTCTCTGTCACCTCTATGAACTTCTATGGGATCTATCGAGGGTTCTATGACATAGAAATGGGCTTCTATGACATAGAAGTGGGGGTCTATGAGATAGATGGACGGGTCTATGAAATGGCGCCATCTGAGGAGCAGATGCTCCTGCAGCGCCATCGTCGACTGACGGCCGATGCGGAACCGGTGCGAGGTAGTTTGCGACGGGCTCTCGTTGTGCGAGGCCTGGTACGGTCCACCGGAAAGCGCCGTTGGGTTGTGCTACGAGCTTGTTCAGGGGAGCTGAGAGTTGCTATTTGGTGTCCTGGGGCTGTCACGTGAACCAATGATGTTGGTGCCCCAGTCCACGGTGGTGGGCTGGGGCCTCAGCATATGGAGTTCAGGAGTCGTGGTGACACATCTGTATTGTCAGCATCAACAACGAGAGTTGACTCTGCGGCCTGTCGCTCTCGGCGGATATTGATTCCCGGTGGTCATTAGTGATCCCAGATGTGGGTGACGACCCATGTATCACCCCGCTCTTCAAGAAATAGGACACGAAAGAGTGTTTGTTCGTTGTTGATTTCTTCGCCGGTTAAGGTGCTTATGGTGTCGTATTCTTCTGACGCCTTTTCCTCTGTTAGGTAGCGGAATACCGCCGGTGTTTGCAAAAATGTGAATTCGACACAAATTCCTTCAGTGCCTGCCTTTTGGAGTGAACACTCGTATATCTTATTTGTTTGAAGATACTGATTGGTGAGCGGCTTGATGAGATATGCATCTGTATGCATGCGTTCCAGGTCGTGTGCAAATGTATCGCAGTAGCCCTCAACCTGACATACCTTCATGAAGTCTTCTGTGTCTCCGGTATTGAACGCATATGCCCACAGGTCGACGTACCACTGTGATGTCGCTTGGGCACCAATTTGGCCGCCCGCGTAGAGGTTTGGCGGGGGAGTGGGTTTCGGGACGTCAACGGGTGTCGGTTCTGCGGATTGAGGGGCGTCTCCTGATTGGGTGCCCGATTGTCCGACGCTGTCAGACTGGGGTGACTGTGCCCCGGACTGAAGCTCGGCGTTGGCGTGGGCACGAGCGTTAAACGCGCGGAATCCCACGAACGATACTGCGACGAGGACGATGGCGGCTATGATGGCGCCGATCCACCGGCCGATGTTGGAGAGTTTGGAGATCATGGTGCATCACTCGCTTAGTGGCCTTGTTTTTCTTCCCAGGTGTCGG